>CALDAH010000001.1 GCA_937903135.1 uncultured Alphaproteobacteria bacterium
TGGTTCGGTTGCATGTATTGCAGTTGCATGTTGCGGTAACCTTTTTTTCATATCCGGCTGTTCCCGTGGCGGACCATGTCGCGTCACTGGTGCAGCCCGTGCAGCCGGTGCAGTTTTCTTCGCAGGTAAAGTATTCCATGGTGCATGTGTTACTTAGCGTTAGTTGCCGCGGGCGTTGGGTATATCCGGATTTGCAGGTCATGCAGGTATAAACCATATATGACGGATTAGATATGTCTATGTCTGATACGGCAAAGTATTCGGTTTGCACAGAACTGCAGCGTTCGTTCATCTTGCTTAATGGTTCGCCGGCAAGTTCACAATTATTACACGTTAAATACTGTTGACACAGTGCGTATGCTGTCTGGTGCGTGTTAATTGCGGTTATAATTACGCCGATAAATACTAATTTTTTCATGTCCCCGTATACCCCTCGTGTGTTTTTGTTAATAAAAACCACCAAATCATTGGTGGTCAGGAGGTTGGAAACAATCAACAGAATTGTGTCGTGTATTTTATTAATAAAAATATTATTCCACGAACCCTCCTGACCATCCGGACAGGAGTTGTTTTTCGTCGTAATAAATATTAAAAACAGCGCAAATTGCGCGCCATAAGTACTTATTCCGACGCTGCTGAGAGGTTTCCACACCCCGTTACCGGAACACCCGATAATACGGTAATTATACACGGTTAATAAAATAAATACAAGAATTTATCATTCTGTATTAAAGTTCCGTGAACGATTTTTTATCACAGTGATTCTTAAGCGCCGGCGTCGTTAATATTCGGCATAAATTTAATCTGTTTTTTATACCAAAGATATTGTTCCTGTGGCGGGGAACGCTTTAAATATGTGATAATGTATGTGTTATAAGCACAACACGGGGGGAGGATTTTAAATGATTAAACACAATCTTATTTTTACGGCAATTGCCGGGTTGGCAGTAATGATGTCAAATAATGCAGATGCATGTACCGGAATTATGCTAAAGGCAAAAGATAATGCCGTGGTCGTTGCACGTACGATGGATTGGTCGCGCGAGGAAATGAATAATATGTACGTTATCGTTCCGCGCGGGTATACGCAGCGATCTTTGATGCCGAACGGTGATGCGGATGGAATGGAATTTACATCACGATATGGGTATGTCGGACTGGGGATAGAGCAGGCAGAGTTTGTTATTGACGGCACTAATGAGGCCGGGCTGTCGGCGGGGCTATTTTATTTCCCAGAATACGGGCAGTATCAGCCATATAGCCCTGATGACAAGGACAATACAATATCGGATTTCCAGCTGGTATCGTGGATTTTATCAAGATTTTCAACAATTGATCAGGTAAAGGATGCAATTCGCGACGTCCGTGTTATAAATATTGATTCGCGCGCTGCAACTGTTCACTGGCGAATTGCCGACGCCACAGGGCGCATGGTTGTATTAGAGATTATTGACGGCGAGCCGCGTTTCTATGAAAACGATCTGGGGGTTTTAACAAACGCGCCCGGATTTCAGTGGCAGGTAACCAATCTGAATAACTATGTAAATCTTGCACCGGGCAGTGCCGGGCCGACCAAACTTGGCGCTATTACACTGCGCGCATTTGGCGCAGGCAGTGGATTTTTAGGGCTGCCGGGGGATTTCACGCCGCCATCGCGATTTGTTCGCGCAGCGTTCCTGCAGTCGTATTCACTGCCCCAGGACAACGGGTTTAACGCGTCAATGCAGGCGTTTCATATCCTGAATAACTTTGACGTTCCATTAGGTGTTCAATTCGCCGTCGGCAAAGCCCCTAATAATATGCAGTCGGCCACGCAATGGACAATTGCAACTGATTTGAAAAATCGCGTGGTTTATTATCATACAATGTATAACCGAACACTGCGCAGTATTGATATGGATAAAATTGATTTCGCAAATGTTGCCTATCAGTCACATCCGCTGGATTCCGCCGAGAGGGAAACTATCATCCCGGTTACAGTTAATTAACCGGCCCGATTTTTATTAACACGGTTTTGAATAATATAGCTTCGTAGTCCAAAAATCGCGCACATTAGCAACAACGAGTGTAGAATAATACCCATCATGTTGCCGATGTGCGTGTTATATATAATCATTAGTGTATTTGTTACCAACCCTGCGGCGGCGTATATAAAACCATTACTCTGCCATATGGCAATGGTAAATATTGACGTCGACAGATAAGGTAATATCGCCGCACCGCCATCCGCGTTCAGCCAATATACAACCGACATTATAAACAGCCAGAATATTAATAATAACCGGTTGCGGTTTGCCGACTGGCCCGGGCGATGTATGGTTATATAGCGGTTTGTTAAATCCCGTGATGCCGCAATTATATTCATACCCGTGGCAACATATGCCGATAGAAGTGCAAAACATATCGCGGTAAATATATTACCAATAATAACAGCGGTAAGCTGATGGCGGCGATTTTTTATAAAATAGCTTAGCCCCTGCAGCCCAAGGCCTGCGGTTACGAAAATCTGACTTAGAATATATGTCCCGGAAAGTGATATCATGGTGTGTGGATAATTAGGTGTTATTTTATAGCTGAAAATATAAAAAAATTCAAGTGTTTTTATAGGTTGCCTTTGTTCGGGGGCTGGAATATAATCAATTCGTATGATTATCAAATAGGTAAGGAGAAGTGCCATGAAAATCAAACCATTCGCAGGGGTTCGCCCACCAAAAGAATTCGCCGCCGAGGTTGCATCGCGACCATATGACGTTCTGAATTCAGCCGAGGCTAAACAGGAAGCCGGGGAAAAATCATTGTTGCATATTATTAAGCCGGAAATTGATTTTGACCCGATCGCGGATGAACATTCTCAGCCTGTTTATGACAAAGCGGTTGAAAACTTTAAACTGTGGCAGGAACGTGGCTGGCTGCGTCAGGATGAAAAAGAAATGTATTATGTTTACGCCCAGACAATGGATGGACGGACGCAGTATGGTTTGGTCGCCGCGGCAAATGTTGACGATTATATGACCGGTAAGATTAAAAAACACGAACTTACCCGCAAAGACAAAGAAGAAGATCGTATGATTCACGTTCGTATTCAGGACGCAAATATTGAACCGGTGTTCTTTGCGTATCCCGATGTCGCCGAGATGAACGATATCATAAAAAATATTGTTGAAAATACCGCCCCGGAATATGACTTTGTCGCCGCCGATGGATTCGGGCACACATTCTGGGCAATTCGTGATGATGCGGTAAATGCGCGGATCACAGAAATCTTTGCCGAAATCCCGGCGTTATATGTTGCCGACGGACATCATCGTACGGCCGCCGCGGCATTGGTCGGCGCAGAAAAGCGCGCCGCAAACCCAGCGCATACCGGGGACGAGGAGTATAACTATTTCCTGGCCGTGATTTTCCCAGAAAGCCAGCTGAAAATTATTGACTATAACCGCGTTGTAAAGGATTTAAATGGTTTAACCCCGGATGAATTTTTAAACGCGCTGAAGGAATCTTTTGAAATAAAAGAAATCGGATCAGAGATTTATAAGCCCAATGCACTGCATAACTTTGGTATGTATTTAAACGGCAAATGGTATTCGCTGACCGCGCGGGCAGGGACGTATAACGATAACGACCCGATTGGTGTATTGGACGTAACGGTTCTGTCGAATTTAGTGTTTGATAAGATACTAAATCTAGGGGATTTGCGTACCAGCCGCCGTATTGACTTTGTCGGTGGAATTCGTGGCCTGGGGGAATTGCAGAAACGTGTTGATGCCGGGGAAATGGCTGCGGCATTTGCACTGTATCCGGTAACCATGCGTCAGATTATTGATATCGCCGATACGGGCAATATCATGCCGCCAAAGACAACATGGTTCGAACCAAAACTGCGCAGCGGTTTGGTAATTCATAAACTGTCATAGGTGATTGTTGTTATGATTGATAAAACCCGCAATGTCGCGGGTTTTATTTTATAAATCGGTTATGCCGCTTTCTTGATATCATGTTTGATATTGCGGATATATTTTCGCAGCTCGTCAATTGGGACAAGTTCCCCGTTGCGTTTTTCCGCCGACCAGTAGTCCCAGCCGTTAAAGCTAACGCTGCGCTGCATCTTGGCCGCCATAACGTGAATAGATGCCTTGCCGTGCAGGCTGTGGGTTAATTGTCCGTCACGCGTTATCATAACGCGTTCGCCGCGCGGACTTACCAGTGTTTGGCCAACATATAACAGCCCCGCGTCAATTAATTCACGAAATGCGACGCGTACCTCGGCACGTTTTGGGGCGCTGACTTCTATGTTTGTTAAATCAACCGGGCGGGTTTGTGCAACGCGTTCGCGCGCCGCGTTAACATATGATTCTTCGCGGTCAATGCCAATAAACTGCCGGCCAAGTTCTTTTGCGGCGGCCGCGGTTGTGCCGCTGCCAACAAACGGATCAAGGATAATATCCCCCGGTTTAGTTGACGATAAAATTACCCGACGCAATAAATCCAACGGTTTTTGGGTGTTATGCAAGCTTTTGCCGTCTGCGCCCTTTACACGTTCTTCGCCAAGGCATATATTTATACCCCAGTCGGAACGCATTTGTTTCCCACCGTTTAGCTTTTTCATTGTTTCATAATTAAACGTGTATTTCCCGGTTTTCTGGGGCGTGGCCCATATCAGGGTTTCATGGGCATTCGTAAAACGCGTCCCGCGAAAGTTCGGCATAGGATTGGTTTTTACCCATACAATATCATTTAATATCCAAAAACCCAGATCCTGGAGGATCGCGCCAACGCGAAATATGTTATGGTAGCTGCCGATTACCCACATCGCGCCATCGGGTTTTAGAATTCGTTTGCATTCAGTCATCCATGCACGCGTAAAATCATCGTATGCCGCCGGGGATTCAAATGCATCCCAGGTATCACGAACCGCACGGGCGGCCGTTTGATCCTCGGGCCGATAAAGTGTTTTTGCACCCAGCTGCAGGTTATACGGGGAATCTGCAAATATCGCATCAACAGACGCATCTGGGATGCCGCGCATAATCTCAATACAGTCGCCGTTTAAAATTTGGTTTAAATATTTTTTCATCTCTCTATCTCAACCAATATTTTATCATATTCGGCCGGTTTAAAAAAACACAGCACGGGGGGCAATAAATAAAAAAACTCTTGATTTTTATAAAAAGTGAATTTTTTTAGAATTTACCAGATTGTAAATTCTGCTTGCCAATATCTGAATTGATTGCTAAATTATATCAGTATGAGATGCCCATATTGTAATTCTACTGATAGCCGGGTAACAGATTCCCGGCCGGATACCGAGGACGCGATTATTCGCCGTCGTCGTGTTTGCAATCAATGCGGTGCAAAGTTTACCACAGTTGAACGCGTTCAGATGCGTGATTTAGTCGTTCGTAAAAACAGCGGGAAAACAGAACCATTTGATCGTGAAAAACTGCGCCGTAGTATTAAATTGGCATGTCGCAATCGTGACGTCGGTGACGAACAGATTGAAAAACTGGTTACGTCAATTCATCGCCGCCTGGAAACAGAAACGGCCGACGATACGGTTACCAGTGCAATGGTTGGACAGATGGTATCGGATTCGTTGTTAAACCTTGACCCGATTGCATTTGTTCGTTTCGTATCTGTATATCGTAAGTTTTCCCGGATATCAGATTTTAAAAAAGTTATAAATCAAATCCCCGAAGCGGATGATGACGCAGATATTTGCGCATTGCCGAAAACATCACTATTTTGAATACTATGAAAAAAGTCTTTGCTTTTTTAAGCGCAATTATTTTGCCAATATCTGTATTAGCTGCCGATTTACCGGATGTTTTATCTGATATGGACGCCAGCCTGTATTCCCAGATATTTGCATTACAGGAAAACGAAAAAATTGATGCAGCAATGCGGCTGGAAAAACAGATATCAGACCCACTGCTGAAAAACGAGGTTTTATACCAGCGTTATATTTCAAAAACGTATCACACCCGTGGGCGCGAGGTTGCCGCATGGATGGATAAATATTATAATATGCCGGGGGCACAGCGAATGGAAAAACTGGCCAAGATAAAACAGACATCCGTTCGCAAGGCCAGTGTCCCGCGTACAATCAGTGGCGGTGCGTCAATTGAAACCGCCCAGTCCGAGACATGGACCGCAAAAAAATATACCGGCGATACAGATAAAAAAATTGATAAATTTAAACGGGCGATTCGCAGCGGCAGTACAAAAACTGCCCGAACAATTCTGGAAGATCCGTCGTTTAAACGGCGATTAACCGAATCTGATTACGGCAGATTGGCCGGGCGGTTGTCATATATCTACTATACAAACGGTGAATTTGAACTGGCGAAAAAATGGGGATTTGTCGCATCTGATGCGAATTCTGAATACGGTCTGTGGGCGATGGGGTTATTGTATTTTAAGGAAGAAAAGTTCAAAGAAAGCCAGAAATATTTTAGTAAAATTTTACAGCTGGAACAAATTAATAACGCCCGCAAGACCGAGGCCGCATTCTGGGCCGGCCGGGCCGCAGAATTTAGCGGTGATCGCGGCGCGGCGAAAAAGTATTGGCGTATTGCCGCAGCGCACCCGATGGCATTTTACGGCGCGTTGTCGGCAACCATGCTGGGCCAGCGGCCGGAATATGAATTTTTTGAACAGGACTGCACGGACGAAGATTTAGATGAACTGCGTCAGAGTCAGTATGGCCGTATGGCATTGGCATTACTGCAGACGGGGCAAAAGGGCCGGGCAGAGGAGTATTTAAAATATCTGATTACGTCACGTGCATCGGATAGAACACTGCATGCGATAAATTCAGTTGCGACGGTATACGGGCTGCCGCGCGTTTCAATTCAGGCGTCCGGGGTTATAAAGGATCGCGGAATCTTGGAAATTGATGATGATATTATATATTCGGCCCAATATCCGCTGCCTGATTGGGAACCTTTGGGCGGATGGTCAATTGACCGGGCGTTGTTATTGGCAATAACCAAGCAGGAAAGTAATTTTAAGGCGAATGCTAAATCAAACGCCGGGGCGAACGGTCTGATGCAGTTAATGCCCAGCACGGCCAAGCGGGTCGCGCGCCAGAATAAGGTAAAGCTGTCGGATATTGATATGTCAAAGCCTGAACATAACATGTTCCTGGGGCAGCAGTTTATCGTAGATTTATTGGATCACCCGAATATTGATAATAATATTATAAAGATGCTGGTCGCATATAACGCCGGGATGGGAACATTGGTTAAGTTTGAACGATCATTTGATACATATGATCCGTTATTATACATAGAAAGCTTTCCGGCATATGAAACGCGCAGTTATATAAAACGTGTTATGTCAAATTTATGGCTATACCGGGCGCGATTAAATCAACCGCTTACGTCAATGCAGGAATTGGCCGACGGGCAGTGGCCGCTGTATAATAGCGAAGATGCATATGTTCAAAAACAGATTGCCGACCGGATGTCTATATAAATAATAAAAAAAATCCCGATATTATATCGGGATTTTTTTTATGCATTATGGCGTGGATTAACGTTGTTTCACTTTTGATAAGACTTCTTCGTAATGACGTTTAAATGCCGCACCGCGTTCAAATGCTTTTTTCCCACCAACAAAGTGCATAGCTGCCGCTGCAATTGATGTCGTGATGGCTAATGCTGATGGGCCATCTTGTTCCATGATTGCGCCTGCCGCTGTAAATAATACAGTGCTTGCCGCCAATGCCCCGAGGGATTTCTTTTCGTTTGAGGCTACCTGCAAATCGTTCGGTATATTTGGAGTTTTATAGCGGGTTATGTTTGGTAATGTTTCGCCAAGATCATTCATTGACACTTTAAACATAATTACCAGTAATAGTGATAGCGGCAGAATGCTTATTGAGGTAATAGAGTTATCGCCCGCCAGGTAGCGCCCGAGCATAACTAATGATGCACCCGATAGCGCAAAAGTATATCCAGCGGCGGTTGCCTTTAATGGAACTTCTGCTTTTTTTAAGTTTGCTTTTAATTTTGCTTTTAATTTTGTTGTTGTCATATTTTTCCCTTTTGATGATTTGATATAAGTAAAGCACAAAAAAAAGATTGTCAATATTTTTTCGTAAATATATGTATTTTTTTAAAATGCGCGATAATTTACAGAAACGGGCGTTCTGGGATTGGGTAAATTATGAACGTCCGTTTGTTTTTTATCAAATTCTGTATTTTATTTTTGATTATCGCGTAATTTGCCCGCCCGATTTCGGTTATATTTTGAACGCATATCAAGATACATTGATATAATACCCGTCCCAAGGATCGCGATATAAAAAATCGGTTTTAATAATTCTCTATTCTCGGATTGGGCCTTGTTTGATCCAATAACCAATGTAAGTGTCAATAACGCAAGGCATAATGAGTGCCGTGACTGGGATTTTGCGGTATTTAAAAGTTTATTAATTTTATCCTCTTCCATCTCTGAAACCTTTTTAAAAAGGCTAGATGCGAATGGGCGTTTTGTCAATTAAAAACTGCTTTTATAAATTTTATATCGTGGTATATTTAATGGGATGAAAGAAGTGCCGAGTTTTCAGTTTGAAATAAATTCCGGATATTGTCGCGTCGCCGGCTGTGACGAGGTCGGACGCGGCCCATTATGTGGCCCGGTGGTTGCCGCCGCGGTTATGTTCCCCGCATTTGACATTGATATACCCGTTGTTATTCGCGATTCAAAACAATTAACGCCAATCGCCCGGCGAACCGCATATGATTGGATTATAAATAATACTATATGGGGCATCGGAATGTGCAGCCCGGCCGAGATTGACCAGATTAATATTTTATGGGCATCAATGTGTGCCATGACCCGGGCGGTTGAAAATATGGCCGAGCTGCCGGATTTCTGTTTAATTGACGGGAATCGCGTGCCGGCCGAATTAAACGGCGCAGCAATCGTTAAGGGTGATGCAAAATCATTGTCAATTGCCGCCGCATCTATTATCGCAAAGGAAACCCGTGATAATATAATGCGTGACCTGGCGCACGAATTTCCCCAATACGGATGGGATAAAAATGCTGGTTATCCAACACAATCTCATTTGCAGGCAATTGATAAATATGGTATAAACGAGCATTATAGAAAAAGTTTTAGACCGATAAAGGAAAGGATAAAAAATGAAACTGCGGACAATTAATAACTTGGATCTGCGCGGGAAATACGTATTATTACGCGATGATTTTAACGTTCAGATAGTAGATGGGAAAATTACCGACGGATTTCGTATAGAGCAGAGTATGCCAACGATTGAAAAACTGCGTTCGGCCGGCGCGCGCGTCGTAATCTGTGCCCACCTGGGGCGGCCAAAGGGTACGCGAAATATGGAATTTTCCATGCGACCGGTCGCAGAATTTTTAAATGTTCCGTTAATTGATGATTGCCTGCGCCGGGACTTTATGGCCGATATGAATAACGGTGATGTCGTGTTATTGGAAAACGTTCGCTTTTACCCAGGCGAGGAGTCAAATGACCCGGCATTCGCCCAGCGCCTGGCCGCGGGTTTTGATATATTTGTAAACGACGCGTTCGCGGTATCGCACCGGGCACACGCCAGTACCGTCGGCGTCGCCATGATTTTACCGTCATACGCAGGGGAATTGCTGGCGTCCGAGATTGAAAATCTATCGGCGGTTATGGAAAACCCTGTTCGCCCGTTATTATCCATTGTCGCCGGCAGCAAGGTGTCAACAAAGATCGGCGTGCTAAAGGCGCTGGCGAAGCTGTCGGATACGCTAATTATTGGCGGTGCACTGGGGACAACATTTAACTATGCGCTGGGGGAAAACGTCGGGAATTCATTATACGAGGCGGATCAAAAAAATACCGCATTGGAAATACTTCAATACGCCAAGCAGAATAATTGTCAGGTTTTATTGCCCCTGGACAAAGGCGTCGCAAAAGAATTTACGCGTGATGCGGTTCGTACGAACAAAGATTTAAAAGATATTATGCCCGATGATGTAATTATTGATGCGGGGATTGAAACGACCCAGCGAAATGTTGCCGCGATTAATTCGGCCAAAACGGTTATTTGGAACGGGACAGTTGGTATGGCGGAATGGATGCCGACATGGTCGTATGGTTCATTTGCGCTGGCCCGTGCGATCGCTGCACGTACCCGGGCGGGCGAGATTACCAGTGTTATCGGTGGCGGGGATACCGTTGCCGCACTGGAGGCGTGTGGCGTAAAAGACGATATTACATACGTATCCACCGGCGGCGGGGCGTTTTTAGAATTCATAGAAGGGCGAATACTGCCCGGGATTTCAATTCTGGAAAATAAATAATAAAAAGTCCCGTTTATCGGGACTTTTTCATATTATCAATCTTGGTCTGCATTTGATATACGAACGATGACAGTTCGCGCAGTATGGGCCGGTATGCAATCCATTCGCTGATGCGGATTGAGTTCTTTTCATTAATAATCGCAGCAGAATTCTTGCGGGAATCGCGTATTCTGCTTATTTCGCTTTGTGTTATCAGCCCATCGCGATAGATCTGATGCAAGATTTGTGTTTTATTTTGTAAATTTTTTAAACACTCGTCCGAATCGGGATTTTTTATAGATTCTGCGATGGCGCGTTCGTGATTTGCACGTACAACCGGGGCCGCATGGTGTATTAGCCCTAATAAATATCTCAGACGCTGTTCTTCTAGTTCGTACATGGAATTTGACCACGTCGGTGATAGTTCGGCTTTTGGTGAATTAATGTATCTTAATAATAAATATATTGCAGTGATCGTTAGCATTTTTTTAACTCGTCTTTATATAATATACTTATATTTTGATTTGTCAATCATAGGTTGTATTTTCAAAAATATAACATATATATAGTATAAATTCGCGAATCGGTTTTTAATATGGTATACTTTTATTAGTAAAAATAAGGATTATACATGGCTTTAATACCAATGGTTATTGAGGAATCACCACGCGGGGAACGTTCGTTTGATATTTATTCCCGTCTGCTGCGTGATAGAATTGTTATGATAAATGGCACGATTGAACCTGCGATGGCAAATACTATTGTCGCCGAGTTATTGTTTTTAGAATCAGAAAACCCGAATGCTGATATATCGGTATATATTAACTCGCCGGGCGGGGACGTATCGGCCGGATGGGCAATTATGGATACTATGAAATATATAAAGCCCCAGATATCAACAATTGGGATGGGGCTGGTCGCATCTATGGGATCGGTATTATTGGCCGCCGGGGACAAGGGCAAACGTTTTGCATTGCCAAATACCCAGATTATGATTCATCAACCGATGGCCGGGGCCGAGGGTCAGATTACCGATATGGAAATACGTTTGAATCAATATCAAAAGAACAAGAAAACATTAATAAAACAAATGGCCGAATTTACCGGACGCAAAGAAAAAGAACTCTTCGCGGCAATGGAACGTGATAACTGGATGTGCCCGGCCGAGGCAAAAGATTTCGGAATAATTGACGAAATACTGGAACGTAAATAATATTATATCGTGGATGGATTAAAATGAGTGACGATAAACACCAACCGGCCAGCGCGCCAGAAAATAATCAACAGTTTTGCAGTTTCTGCGGCAAAGCTGTATACGAGGTAAAAAAACTGGTCAGCGGTCGTAACGTTTGCATTTGCGATGAATGCATTAATTTATGTAACGACATTATGGCCGACGACATGCGGTCAGAGGTTAATCGTGATGCCGCGAAATTGCCAACCCCGCGTCAGATTTATGATTTCTTAAACGAATACATTATCGGTCAGGATAATGCAAAACGTACGTTATCGGTTGCGGTATATAATCACTATAAACGTCACAGCGCGGCCGTATCATCCAGCGTAGAGATTCAAAAATCTAATGTTTTACTAATCGGTTCAACCGGCACGGGTAAGACTTTATTTGCCCAAACATTGGCTCGAATACTGGATGTGCCGTTCGCAATTGCCGATGCCACAACATTAACCGAGGCCGGATATGTCGGCGACGACGTAGAAAGCGTTTTAATGCGTTTGCTTCAGAACGCAAACTTTGATGTGGAACGTGCCCAGCGGGGAATTATTTATATTGACGAGATTGATAAGATTTCCCGTAAATCAGAAAACCCGTCACTGACGCGCGATGTATCCGGCGAAGGTGTTCAGCAGGCACTATTAAAGCTAATAGAAGGTACGGTCGCAAATGTTCCGGCCGGCGGGGCAGGGCGTAAACATCCCGGCGAAACGACCGTTCAATTGGATACCAGCAAGATATTGTTTATATGCGGCGGGGCATTTGACGGCCTGAATAAAATTATTGCATCGCGTTCATCGGAACGTCGCGGAATCGGGTTCGGGGCAACCGTTGAATCCAAAAAAGAAATCGCCGAAAAGGATTTCTTGGGCGATGTTCAGCCCGAAGATTTGGTTAAATTCGGAATTATCCCGGAATTGGTTGGGCGTTTGCCGATTATTACAACCCTGCAGGCGCTGGATGAAAATGCACTGGTTCAGATATTAACCCAGCCGAAAAACGCGGTCGTAAAACAGTTTGGCGCAATGCTGGAAATGGATGGCGTTAAATTAAATATTACCGACGACGGTCTGCGTGAAATTGCAAAAATGGCGGTCGCCCGTAAAACCGGTGCGCGCGGACTGCGCAGTATACTTGAAAAGATATTATTGCAGCCGATGTTTGACGCCCCGGAAAAAGAAGATTTGGCCGAAATCGTTATTGACAGCGATGTTGTCGCGGGAAAAAAAATGCCGGTTGAAATCTTGCGTGATGCTAAAAAAGCAGCATAAGAAAATCCCCCCGACCGGGGGATTTATTTTTTTTCGCCGATTGTAATAATTGACTTATATGACTAAATTCATTAGAATATATGTTGAAAAAAATGCCGAATTAAAACCACCGATTAATTTAGTCATTTTTATTGTTATAAAATTCCCGGATTTTTGCATGCTAGCTCCTGTTGATTTATGCCGAATGCAAACGGTCGTTTGGCCACGGCGTTGATATTGATCGGCGGGATATCGGGCGCATTCGCGCTGGAAGAGATCGAGGAAAGCGTACTATGCGACCCATACCCGTGTTTGTGGTATAATTCCAGCGGCGCATGTGCGGTATGTGACTGCCGCAGTGTTGAGTGCCCGGCTGATAAATATATAACAAAAACATGCCAATGCAGCGGCGGTGACATAACAATTAAGGTCTGTACCGATTGTAATACCAACGTCGTATGGACCGCCGACATCAGGGCCGGTGCAGAAAAAAGATACGCCGATAAATGCGATATACCATCAATCACGTGCAAGGCGAATACAGAATATCGCTGTGCCGCCGGGTATTATGGGTCAGCACCATTTCTGTGCAATGATTGCAAAACAGCGACAGGGAATTCGGCGGCCACGTCCCAGGCGGGCCAGGCGTCGGATGTTACGTCGTGCTATTTACCGGCCGGTTATATTGGCAATGACGCATCGGGAACATATACCTATACCGCGAATTGCTTTTATTCCGATTAAATATCATCTGCGGGGCGAATTTAACAGAAATTTAACATGCGTTATTATAATCACTTAATTCGTATTAAGCATTATGCATTTTGATTCTCGGTCATATATTTAAGTGCCGCGCAGGTTGTTTTATCCAGATAATATGAACTTTGCTCGGTTGCCCATTTTTTATATAATTCTTCGTCAATATCTGAATTATTTAGATAATTGTTTTCCACAAACTTCATAAGTTGAGTCCCGACCATGCCATATTCGGCGTTATAATAATCAATTCTATGGGCATCTTCGTGGGCTAATGTTTTTAAATAAGAACCTAGGCTAGAGAAGCTGATGCTTTTGTCTTTGAATAAAAAAATATCATGCGTATTAGAATATCCGCCGCCTTGGTTTGCTTGGAGTATATGTGGGCCATTTGGCGCATCGTCATGTATAACCCGACCGGTCGGCGTACCTGTGATTTTTGCACTTTCATTTAAAATCATACGCGCTAAATCCACCTTTTCAGATCCGGATAATTTATCAAATTTACGAATTTTCTGTAAAATTTGTGAATTGTTAAATATTATTTTACGATATATTTCAATGCGTTCACCAACAACAAAATCACCATTTTTTAAATCAATATATTCGTCCATTTTTGTTATGTATTCTACGACTAAATCTATTTGTGATTTTTTATTATCCGGTGACAAGGATTTAGATTTCGTTTCAAATTCTTTCTCTAATTTTGCAATTTCGGGGCTATACGTAGAATAATTTGGATTAGCCATATCATTTAACGAAAGAAATTCTTTATACGCTGCTATTAAATCAGGATATAGAATTCTATACTGCTTATATTCTTCTTTGTCTTCACTAATAGATTCCACGTTGTATTTTGATAACAACTTCTTAACTTCTGTTTTTAATTCATCTGCCCGGGATAATAAATTATTTATTTCGTCCCATGTTTTCCAGTGTTTTACTGTATTTTGCATAACAGTCAGGTCGTCATAAAACATATCTCTGAAATCGTGCCATGTGTGATTGCGATTCCCGTATTTTTTATATGCGTCGTACCAAATTTTATCTGTTGGTGACATGTTTTTAACACCCATAATATGATCCAGGGTTGGTATCTGCTGAACTACTGCCTGACCAACAGTATTATGAATTTTATCAATGGCTATTTTATAATTTTCTGTTTTCATATCTAAATCCGTTTGGCAATTGTATCATAATTTTATGCAATTAACAATTTTTCAATCGCACCCGCCCGGGAATAATATTTTTTATACTAAATATTAGATTGGATTTTCTGCCCATTGATGTTAATATAAATATGCATCGCAAAAGATGCCGAAGCATTGAAAACTTCGCGATAAGGGTGTCGGATATACACCAAACTATATCCCTGCTTAATTGCGGGGAGCTGCTGGCTATGCAACAGGGTATTACCCAAAGGCCAGCGGGGTCATCTTATCGTGATTTTTCAATCTCCCCGCGCCATCTTTTGCATAACGGAAGGTGGCACAATGAAAAAAGTAATATCCCCTATAATGATTCTTAGGCGCTGCGCGGCAAATGTGTATGCATCGCCTGCCGCTTACCACAAACCTTACCTTGCTCAAATTCGGTATTAATTTTAGTTTAGCGTACCGGATTTTGAATAAGCAATATTTTAACCAAAAGGAGAAAAAAATGAATGAATATCTAATACAAAGCGCAATGGAAAAGATGCAACACCAGGCAGAAGTTGTGCAAACAATGGGGATAATAAGCTTTATTGCAATCGTGCTGTCGTGCATATTTTTATTTGTAATTATGGTATCAATATTAAAGCGCAGATTTTATAGGGAAGAGGGCCTTGAACGCTATGGATATAGCAATTATGTGGCAGATGATGAAGATTAAGGATAAAAAGTGGGCGTGTCCCACTTTTTTATTTTATCGGACGAATATCCACGTAAAGTTATCAAGTATCATTATAAAAGGATTAAAAGTGAAGATGATGTCTGTTAAAGAATGTCGCAAATATTTACCTGAATTAAATCATTTACCCGATAGCGAAATAATAAAAATTCGTGATTATTTAATAGAAATCGTAAATTTGGCATTAAATACCGCAATGAAAGAATATAAACGATGAAACGAAAGACAAATTAAACCCACCGAAATTGCATTGAATTTTTAGCATTTTTTGATACAATTACAGACATGGCAAACAAAGCAAAAACTCTTTATCATGGTTCACAGCATAAAATAACCGATGGTGTTATTCATGCCCGTGATGCATATTTGCCAACAACAAACACGCCCATAACCGCCGTATTTGCAACACCTGATTTAGTACACGCAAAAAATTATGCTTGTATGAGATTGATTGCGGAAGGTTGGAAATCACCCAGAACAAGTGATACTTTGTATGTTCAGAAATTAAACCAAGATATTTCTGGTAAAAAAGCATACATATACGAATTGGATTCTGACGGTTTTGAACGTGATGCAGATGGTACTTATTATTCTTTGACCAACAAACCTATTAAAAAAGTTATTGAAATTGATGTTATGCAAGAAATAAAAAGTGGAAATATAAAGGTGTATGTTTTAAAGGACGGTATAGACTGCCCACAAGATCGTGGTGACATCTGGGCAGAACTTGTTAATAACAAGGATAATTTTGAGTTGTACAAGCCCGATTCAAAAAAATTTGATATGGCATTTTTGGTGCAAATGAAAGATTTAGGACTTAATAAATAAACTTAAAAAGTTCGAAAGTGGTGATTTTTCACCACTTTTTATATTTCAATTTTCGCTCTCGCTGGAAATATTAGAAAACAAACAAAAACCGCCCAATCGGGCGGTTTTATAAATCTTGGTTGACGATAGCAAACGAATTTCGAACCACGTATTACAAAGATATTATAAGTTTAGCCCCGATAATAAAAAATATAGGCAATATACCAGAAAACTTGTATTTGCCCCAAAACTGCCATAGCATAAGAATATAAGCTAAAAATAAGGTGTAATGAAATGACAAAAAAGAAAAAACGTATTTTTGTAGAGTTGCGGCTAAATGCCACAAAAAAGGCTTTGGAATTGCTGAATAACTATCAACCACTGCCCAAAACGGGAAATTCTGTTTTGGAGAATTATTCCTTATTTGACGACAAAATATTCCCTCTTACCAACCTAGCGGTTGAACGATATAAAAAACTTGTAAAAATACGCAGTTCTAAACCAGATGTGTTGGCTGAACATTTAAACCAAAACCGGGACAAAAAGTTTGATATTCGTAAAATGAAAAACAATCCTGATGGCTCTTTAATATTTAAAGATAAGCCAGAAGGGAGAAAAAGAGCCACTATTAGAAGGTTAACGTATCGCGAATGGTGGACTATCGGCGCGGCTGGGGCACTTTATGATATGTTAAACAAATGCTCTGCCTTTCTAACTTGGTTGAATAACAACCCCGATGCCACGAGAAATCAAAGAGCCGAACACATAAACCAAATAAAAAACGCTTGGAATGACATGTATATAGAGTTTGAATCATGTTTGGCACAAATCATCAGACAGGAACGTGCCCAAAGCGGACACAGCACCGCAAAAAAGAGAGCGACTATACAAAAATGGGTTTTAGACAAAGCGCATGAAATTTGCAGCAAACAACAAGTACGCAGCAAACGTCAGTTAGCTGATATTATTTTGCTGGAATATTATGAACCCTCCAACTGGAATCCGCCGTTAAAAAAAGACGGTGAACGCGAGACAATATATCGTTGGCTTGCAAATGATACAACGCTTGTAATAAAAAATTGATGCTAGCGAACTACATAAAATTATAAATTCCTGCGTTATGTTCTGTTTATGGCAGAACAAACGCTGTTATCTTTAAAGATTAAAGGGCTGTACTCAGAACCGCTTTCCGATGTCGAAGCATCGGAAGCGGAGGGGCGGCTCGTTTCTTTTTTCAAGATATTAAGCGATGTTTATAAACAACAAAACGGAGTAAAAAAATGACAATTTCAGAAGTAAAAATTCAGTTTGTGCGCCCAAATGACGGATTAATTGGATTTGCAAGCATTGTATTGAATAATTCGCTGTATCTTGGGTCAATTGGTGTTTATACCAAATTAAGCGGTGGCTATAGATTGACATTTCCAAAAAAGGAAGGTTTTGATGTATTTTATCCGATAAACCGCAAAACAAGTCATGCTATAGAACAGGCGATTTATGATAAATTAAAGAAAGTCCGGCAAACAATTTAACCGCTTTAAAGAACGTATCACAAGCACAACCGACTAAAGCCGCTTTTGCGACCCTGTCAAACACATATCTATAAATCCAACCCGCGGGAGCAATTTTAATAAATTTTTCAACATCAACCCACGCCCCCACGCAGGAAGGGGTTCCGGAGATAGCAAAAATGAAACAGCAGGATTATGAACTTTGGGCAGAATATTCAGCCAGTATGGCCGTAATGCCTAACTCCTTCTTCGCACAAAGTGTGCTGAAGCAGAATCTAGAAAACGAGCGCGCCAAACGCCGTGAATATACCCAAGAACAAGGGAAATTCTTTGTAAACGACCCGTTGAAGCCCTATGAACAAAATTTAGCTTTGATTGCAACCACAAACTGCAAATCGCGCCAAGGTTGGCAAAATGATGAAGCAGACGATATGCGCATATGTACAACCGGCATTATGCTTCATAAAAGCGCGGAAGAACTGCTGGAGCATTACAGAGATAAAATCCAAAGTATATACCGCACAGAAAGCCTATATGAACGCCAAATAGCGGATTGTAAACAAATGATTGTGAAACTGGGACAACAGATAGTAGACCTAGAGTCAACAAACCAACAACGGGCATTACAGAGTGCTAAAAACAAGTTAAAGCACTGGCAGGAACGGCTTACCGGCCTGCAGTGTGGTTTAGCCCATCAGCAAAATCGCGAAAAACGCATAGAACAAAAATGTATGAAATGGCTTGGGATAACCGAAAAAATCAAAATTGCAGAAACTGCGCTTGAAATTAAACACGAAAAAGCCAGTCTTGGCAACAAATACGGCTTTAACCCCAAGGCACAATCTCGCGAAACCGCGGAAATAATGTTTTTAGACTAAAAGGCAAAACAATGCGTGATATTTTAATTAAATTACTAAATATGAATGATATGACTTTTGAGACCTTTAAACCCAAAAATCAAACCGAAGTCATTGCAGCTGCTCTGATTGATAAAATGCGCAATGGCGATATAAAAACAATTGAATACGTAGGAAAGATTGTTGAACAGCCCCAGTTGTAAATATTCGGTTGGATTTTCTGCCCATTGGTGTTAATATAAAGGTGCATCGCAAAAGAGATGCCGAGGCGTAAAGAACCTCGCGATAGATGGTGCCGGATATGCACCACAAAAACATATCCCTGCTTCTGCGGGGGGCCGTTGGCTATACAACAGGGCATCGCCCAAAGGCCAACGGGGTCATTCTATCGTGATTTCTTTAACTCCCCGCGCCATCTTTTGCACAAAAAAGGTGGTTATATGAAAAAAGCAATAATTCCCATAATGATTCTTGGTGTCTGCGTGGCTAATGCCAGCGCATCGTCCGTGCCTTACCGCAATACTTATTATACTACAAGCGATATGGTGCAAAGAGCCCTAAGAAGAACGCCACAAAAAGATGGAATCCCACGTCGCGCTTATAACTACATTCCCTCAAAAAGTCCTAACAGCGTAAAAAAAGATTACAAATGGTATATTGATTTTGGCCTTGGATTTGGATATGCCACCGCTGAATCTTCATTTGATGCTCAAGATTGGTGTAATCCTGCAGGATGTGTCAATGGCTATTGGGATACATTTCAATATCCCGGCAGTAATCAGAAAAGAAATATGGGTAAGGAAAACCCAGTTTTCGCTTCGCTTAAGTTCGCACGAAAATATGATAAATTTGCTTGGGGCGCATACGGGGATGCCGGAACACCCGCAAGTGCGCTGGGACTATTTGCAGAATTTGGTAATCAATGGCTTTTTGATTTGGGTATCGGTGCAGGACATAACTCTATTTTTGAGAAAACCACCGTAGATATACGCCTAGGTGTGGGATATGCATTTGAGATAACAGACCAGCTAGCCCTTGTTTCAACAGCCTTTTTTAATTATCAGATGGCCAGCAATGGCGAAGCAGAAGGCAAAGGCTATGACGACGAGAAAGGCACTGTTTGCTACAACTGCTGGACCCGCGGAACAGAGGTGCTCTCTTATTACAGCGGGGGCGTGAAAGCAGTTCTCAGGTATAGATTTTAACTAGGAACTATATCTGTCCATGCCTTTATATAAGAAGACTATTAAACTTTAACCAAAAGGAGAAAAAATGAATGAATATCTAATACAAAGCGCATTGTCAAATATGCAACAGCAGGTAGAAATGTACAAAGCAATGGGCATAATAAGCTTTGTTGCGACTGTGTTATCCTGTATATTCCTGTTTGTGATTATGGTATCAATATTAAAACGCAGATTTTACAAAGAAGAAGGCCTTGAACGCTATGGATATGGCAATTATGTGGCTGATGATGAAGATTAAAGACTAAAAGTGGGGTAAATCCCCACTTTGTCATTTATTGCATGTGCAATACAAATCACAATTACATAATATCCGTTATGGCTCGTTTAGCATTTATTTCAAAATCTTTGGCCAAACAATCCAATATTTCTGCTGTTTTGGGATATTGAAATCTTATAGAGGCAGCATCTTCTCTAAATTTTATAGCTTTCTCTTCCCAATATCCCCCCGGATTCGTACGGTCAACAGAATGGAAACCACAGGAATTATATTTTCCCCTAACTATACCCTCTATTATATCCCGATTACACACTTCTTCTAGCAGCTCTCTGACATAGTCAATAGGCCAAATGTCGTCATTAGGGTCAGTCGGGCAATTCGCCAACATAGCACCAATTTGTCTCACTCCTGTACTACTTAATTTCTTATCCTCTAATTTATCCAACAAATCTATAGCACGTTTAACCCAGCTGTGCAGTTCGATTTTATCATTAAATATATAATCTTTTTCTAATTTAAAATACATTTTATTAGCTATTTTTATAGCATTTTTTAACCTGTGTTGTTCTTCTTCATTTTTTTCTTTAGATTCTTCCTTTTTAGCAAACATTAGAGAAATTACCTCTATGAACAGCTCTGGATTTGCCTTTAGTTGCTTATAGATATATATCGGCTCTAATTCATTTGAACCATCAAATAATTCAAAATAATTAATTTCTAAATTAAACATAATTTTTTCATCTATGTCGGAACGTTTATGTAAAATTTTAAATAACTCCCGTATATGATACCAGTCCATATTATTAAGTTGTTCTTTTGAAGAGTCTGCTATACCAAACAGCAAATCTACAATATCTTCGGTTCTAACCCTGCTTTGTCTACGATTTTGCATGGCAAGTAAAGTTGCTAATTCAGGAAACTTCCTAAATTCCTTTAACTTGCTAATTGCAATATCATATTCTTTATCAGTATTTGGCCAAATTACACCTGTGTTTTTCCAGTAAAATTCAGAAAATCCTTTTTTCTCCAACCATTCCCAATATGCTTCATTACCTTTTACAGTACATATCAAAGCCTGCTTATATTCAATTTCCCAATCATCATTAAAAATCTCACTGACTAAACTCAAGCCCCTAATATTTATGATAACCGCAAACAATACAGACAAAAATCTTTGTACTTTTGGGTCTTTTCTATCGGGAGAATTTAAAAGCTCTAGAACATCAACCACCGATATATTAGATAATGCTAGCTCTTCTCCAAGGACGTCAACAGCGTCAATCTGCTTGGCAAAGTCAATTAATCCCTGCAGACCGCTAGAAGTAATTATTTCTTGAATGACTTGTTGCAATCTGGGACTGGGGCTTCCCGAGTACTCTCTATAATCCCAAACGGAAAGCTTAGAAAAGATACGTATATTCTTATCTATAGGATTAGTTGGCATGAGTTCAGTCAATATATCATTTATTCTGGCTATTTTTTCAGCTGCGCCCCAATTCTGTGCATTTTCATCACTCCAGCGACGAGCAGAATCCACCCAATGCTCTAAATTTTGATATACAGAGTTTTTTAATTCTGCATCTGCATTTGACCAATCAATAGATTTTAATGTATTTATAAACATATCGAATCTTTCTGAATTCATATATGTTATATAACGAATTATCTTATCCCATTTATCTTTATCGCATCCTATCATGTTAATAATTTCTGTGTATATATAATTATTAAACTTACCTATAGCGAGACGAGAAACACGTTCCGGGTCGTGCAATTCAATAAAATTTGGCCTATGGGTAGGCTGACATGTCATATGTTCCGTTGGCAGTAAGCTATATAATAAATTAAATAAAACATGTGAATTTTTATTTGTTCTTAGTAGATTGGATATACATAATTGCCGTTTATCTAAATCAACCAAAGTATTTGGAAGCCAAGCACAGAAAATCCGGCTCAAAGTATCAGATGGCGAATTCGCATACCGTAAATTTTCTTTTCTAATTTGTTCCATGTTTACCAATATATTAGCAACTCGCATAAAAAACGGTTCAAACCAAGCAAGATTCTCAAGTCCCCATAAAATACCAGAGTATAGACACTCTCCCATAAACCCTATATCCTCGCCTTTCTCATAAAGGTCAGTTATTAGCACAGGTGAGTTTTCAATAGCGCTTTCAAGTAATTCTAGGTATTTTTCTTGTCCAGCTTCTGCAAATAGAGGCATTACATGATTTAAAGTAGCCCATAGCTTCCAATTTTGGCTTTCTAAAACCGCATATATATTATTTTGTATTCTAATTTTGACCCCATTTACATATACAAATTTATCTTCATTATTAGAAATTGCCGCATATCCACGTGCAATGCCATTGATTAGATTTTTTGAATAATATGTATATTTCCTGGCAACGAAATCGTAAGATGCAAAAAGACTCTTAGTACCAATTTCGTTATATTTATTGTCTATTTCAGATAATATTTTTTTAGTTTCATTTAAATATCTTAATAGAATATCTTCTGTCAAGTATCCACCTAAATAATCAATTATGACATCCGGCGAGATAACCTCCCAAATATCACCTATCTTTTTTATAGGCGCTTCCTCCGTTTTTATATGAAAAGATAGCTTTCTTACTATTTCCGAATAATCCATTCCAAAAATACTGGATATTGCTTCTTTGTCCTTAGTGTTTTGGTCTGACCAACTACCAACGAACGCAGCCATTAATAAAATATCCCCATTTTCTTTAGTAGCCCATTGAGGAGCAGGTCTAGAGACATCCTTTCTTTCCATAATACGCTGTAAATGTAGCAATGTACCGTTATGGCCCAGCTTATTAATAATTTGATTGGTTTTCTCGTATGAACCTAACTTTGTCTCAAGTACACTATACAAAATTTCATTATTAAAAGGTTCTATATAGACAGTATTAGGCTCTGTTCCTTTTCCATCATTTTCGCCCATTGGTATAAAAATCTGCAGCCCCCTGTCTACTAAAAAGCCTAAATTTTCTGGTATTCCAAAAAATGGAATTAATATAAACTTGCTTGCTTCGCCATCTTCAACCAATCGATTCCAAACACTGACATCCTGAACTATAACAATTTTGGATTTTATTGCATCTATCTCATCCTCTGGAAAAGGTGCTTTTAATATAGATGCCATAAAAAACAATAAAGATTCTTTCCGACTGAACGATTTTATATGAAAAACTCCGGAAGCCTTCTTTAAAAATTTATTTATTTCATTTTGATAATTGTTTGCACGTGCCAAAATTATATTTTCATCAATTGGAATTTCCGTGGAAGCTTTCCACGTCTCCCAAAATCCATCAAAATCTTTTAATCCGTTGGATTGCTTGCCCATTATGTCCGCTAACCATGCAAAGGTTGCATAATCATGGTCTAGCCAAGTTTCTATGTCATCTGCATCATATAATTTGATATCAGCCCATAAATCACTATTTATTACTTTCTTCTTTGTATCTTGTAATACTTTATCTGCATCTTGGACTTTACTTGTAGTTATAAAAACAAATACAGAATTTTCTTGCTTAATACCTTCAAGCTGATTAGTACGCTTTCTTAAGTCTGTTTCGAATTTTTGCTTATTTTTAACACATTGGCCACACTCTACAATATACGTTTTATATTTTTCGCCCAACACGCTATCAATACGAGTAAGGATTTTTCCGTCAACACCAGGCTTCCATATGCTATCACCACCCGGCATTTTAATATATTGTATATTATTAAAACCAACGTTATTTATAATTAATCTTCTAAGCAAAAGCGGCAAATATTGCTCTGACTCACGCGTTTTTGCCCAATTTTGTAAATCCGTGGTTGTTATTAATTTCACTTACAATCCTTTTGTTGATATATATGTACAACTCATACCTTTTTCAACCTTTTGTTTACAGCCCAAATAAACACTGGTATTGCGGCTTTCATAAACTATAATAAACTTAAGTAAAACCAAAAGATTGAGTAATGAAAGCAGTAATACTTGCCCGGGTATCATCGCGGGAACAAGAAAATGGGATGTCCATTGATGCCCAGCTAGATAATCTGAACAAATATATCCAGCGCAATGGGCTAACACTGCTGGAAACCTTTCAAATAACCGAAAGCTCAACGCGTGGCGACCGTAAAAAGTTCGTTGAAATGCTGAACTTTGTTAAAGCTCAGCGCGAAAAAATCGCCATTGTTGCGGATTGTATTGACCGCGTCCAGCGCAGTTTTAAGGAATCTGTTGAATTAGACGAATTACGTAAAGTTGACAAGGTGGAACTGCATTTTATACGCGAAAATCTGCGCCTGCATCGGGATTCTAGTTCAAATGAGATTGCAATGTGGGATTTAGGCGTATTTTCCGCCAAAACCTATGTCGGCAATCTGCGAGATAATGTAAAAAGAAGCATTGACTATAACACGAAACACGGCATCTGGCAGAGTCAGGCTCCGCTGGGTTATCTAAACCGGCGGAACGACAATAATAAGCCCGTTATAGTTGTTGACCCGGAACGTTCCCATGCAATAAAACGCCTGTTTGAAGAATATGCCTCTGGCTTATATACGATAGGTGAGCTGGTTAAAAATGCCGCCGAATGGGGGCTGACAAACAAAATCAGCGGGAAACCTATTACAAGGGCTGCGATTTTCAATATATTAAACAATCCATTTTATTATGGGATGATGAGCGTCAAAGGTGCCCTTTATCCGCATATTTATCAACCATTGGTTGACAAATCTTTGTTTGATAAGTGTCAGGCAATAATGAATAGCAAGAACCGCACCAGATTTAAATATGCAGAAAAGCCGTATGCTTTTCGCGGCCTGATAAAATGTGCCGATTGTGGTTGTGCGATTACCAGCGACACAAAGACAAAGCCCAGCGGAAAAACCTATACATACCTATCTTGTTCACATTTTAAGGGGAATTGCACACAACCGGCAGTAAATGAAGATGTATTATTACAACAGATTCAGGACGAGGTATTAAAAAAGCTATCCTTTCCGCGCGATATTATGCAGGAGGTGGCAAAGTGCCTGACAAATATATCACAAGCGGAAAATGCCTATGCGCTGGCAGAGATAGACAATCTGCGTAAAAAGCAAGATGCTCTAAAGTCCAAAAGAAGCCGCCTGTTGGATTTCTTACTGGCGGGCAGTATTACGCAGGAAGAATACGCAGATAAAAAGAATGATATAGAGAAAGAGCTTTATAATGTGGGCGTGCGTCTGGAAGCACATTCCAAGGCAGATGACGAATTTATAACGACGGTGGAATCCCTGCTTGCCGTGACATCGCACGCGTCGGAATTATTCCAGAGTTCGAAAGTGGAACAAAAACGTCAGATTATAAATCTGCTACTTTCGAACTGCGAATTGAAAGATAAAAAGCTAGTATATTCAATAAGAAAACCGTTCAATATCCTGATGGATTTGAACGGTCGTAAAGCTTGGTTGGGGCAGCTGGATTCGAACCAACACTGACGGAGTCAGAGTCCGGAGTTCTACCGTTAAACTATGCCCCAATAACATGCCGATATAAAATTATCAGCGCTAATGTTGTCATATTATACACATGAAAAATATCTTTTCAAGTTTAAACTTTAATAAACATATGTTTATATATGCCGATATAGGAAAATGGAATTTATTGAAAAAATCAATTGTTTCGCAAAAATATAATAATTTATTATTTTCGCTGTTATTTTTCCTTGCATTCTGAATAAATTGATATAAAATACAAAATCGTTGCACCCATGGCTCAATTGGATAGAGCATCTGACTACGGATCAGAAGGTTGAGGGTTCGAATCCTTCTGGGTGCGCCACTATAAAGATAACGCCGCCTGTTCCCATAGGGCGGTGTTTTTTTAATAATAACAATCAGTTATCTTGGTTCGGAAGTTTTAGAAATAAAATCTGTACGAAAACTATCTTCCGAACTCTTATTTTTCATACAATTCTCATAAACGATTAAATTCTTCGGAAAACTTTTTTTTAGCCCAGTGATTTCATAGATTTGTCTTATCGCATCAGAATCTTTTTGTGCAACTATTATATATAACTCGTTGTCTTTTTCTTTGCCAATTAGAAGCAAATCCCTTTCTTGCATTGCCAGACTAACGTTTGTCTTTTGATAATACAATTTATAAACCTATGCTGGAAATTTTTGCAAGTGTCGTATTACATTTTCTGCAACCATTTTAACGCATTCTGGGATTATTCCATTGTCAAGCTGTTTTTGTTGCTGTTTTTCTGGCACGGGCATTTTAAAACAGGGGGGGATGCCCATTATTTTTTTTGCTTCGTTAATTGTTATCGTTCTGGGGCTGCCGTCAACCATGTAAGTTGCAAAATTATAATCTTGCCCATATTTTTTATCCCAACGCATAGTCATTAAAGTTCGAGAAATATCACGATCACATTCAACGCAATTAAATACTTCGCATAAGGTAAATTTTAAAGGTACGGGGTCGGGAAATTTGAAAAGATTTGACCCACATTCGTCATTATGGAAACCGACCATAAACAAACGTTGTCGAATTTGCGGAATACCACAATCCGATCCCTTTATCACTTTATAATGGAAAGAATATCCAGCGTTGCGGAATAAATCGTGAATCACACGAAAACTGCGACCTTTTTCGGCAGTCAATAAACCTTTTACATTTTCTAATATAAATGCGCGCGGTTGTTTGCCCTTGATTATATCAAGCACATAAAAGAACATATTGCCTTTGTCATCACGCAAATCCCGCAAACCTTGTCTTTGTCCCGCCAGCGAAAAAGACTGGCACGGCGGACTGCCAACCAAAATATCAAAGTCTGGTATATCTGCCGGATTTAGTTTACGAATGTCAGTCGGGTAATTATCGTTTGTTACGCAAGGCAGGTGTGAAAAATTGGCTAAAAATGTTGCACGGGCATATTTATCTATTTCACAAGATAATACGTTTTCCATTGGCAAATCGGTTAGTCCTAATTCCCAGCCACCAATTCCCGAAAACAAGTTTATATATTTATATTTTTTTTCAGGCATATGTTTTCCTTATATAAAAAAGCCCCCGCACAAAGGCCAGGGCAAATAAAAAAAGACGAACCTTATATAAGGTTCGCCGATTAAATTAATTATATCAGAAAATCGGTAAAAAATCAACAAATTTCAAAATGTCATCCCTATAATCGCGGGATGCGCGCCCGATAAAAAAATGCCCGCGGGCATGCGGGCGATATGATTATTTTGTAAAATATTTATCATGCTGGGCCGATGACGCCTGATGCATTGTGTCAAATATTGCATCTGCGGCGCGCTGGTCGGCGGGGACATTTGTCGCGGTGGTTTCATAGTTCGCACCGTTAAGGACAATTAGCCGGGCAGGTAGCAATCCCGCCGCATCACATTCAATATAATACTGGGCCGTATCATAATATTTACCATAGCAGCGTTGATTTAAAACTGCGATATATCCATTATCGGCCAATTCCGTGCAGCTGGGGTTTGCGCTGAATGATATTTCGCCATTTGGCAATACTTCGTCAACATTATCCAGTACGCCGTTACACCATACGTTTACAAATTTCCCGTCCACGGATGCCATTGATCCGTTATTGATTGTTTTTCGCACGCCAAAGCAGTCGCCGTTAAGAACGTTCGTATCAAAATCTTGTTTAATGCCTGTCCCGCGTGCAATTTCGCCGCGTTCCATTGCAACAGGGCTGTCATTTTGGGCAATCGTCGCCTCGGGACAAATCATTTTCTGACCCCAGCAATTACTGCCGACGTCCCACATGCTGCTGTCATAGCCTGCACCCATGCTGGGATAGCAGTTTGATGGACTGACCCTGCAAACGGTCGGTTGTTCCCACCATGGTATCGCGGCCATAGATGCCCCGGCCGATATTGATAATATTAAAGAAACAATTAGCAGATTTTTCATTATATTTACTCTCTGTTCTTATATTCTACCAAATTTTTGTTTTACCCGCAAGGTTGCAGTTCTGCAAATTATTGCGAGACTGTTGATATAGTTTCTTCGTTCGCGCAATAACCCCAATGAGTATTTGCACCCGTTTCATCATAGAATCTTTGATGCAGCTTATGCCCGGTTACGTCGTGAATGTTATCCGCCCCGTCACTGCGTGTGGTTGTGTTTACAACCGTGTCGCGCCATGGGGTATCAACCCATACACCGCCGAGACGTTCGCATTCGGCCGCCAATGATTTTGCCATATCTATTCTTATTTCGTCCATAACAACATTTACATCCTGTAATACCGTCGCGGGCAGCGTTCCGGTGGACTGGGACGGACGAACACATGTTTGCAGCGCATAGCGTACCATTTTCTGATACAGACTGCCGATATAGTTCGTACCACAGTCAACAGCATTATTATCGTCCCCGGTATCGGTTTCAATTGGTGATGTTGTCCCGCCCGGGCATGTATAATTTTCCGGACACGCCAGGCAGCGATTGCCAGCCTTTGGATTGGGATCGGCAACGCCGTTTGCATCGGTCATGTAATAGCCGACCTCGCAGCTGGTATATTTTTTATATGTATAACATACGTATCCCTGGCCGGTCGGTTGTGGCGGGACGGGTGATACCGGCAGCTGTCCCCCTGTGCCGGATGTATTTGACCATAGTAATTGGTTACACGCGGTAATGCTGGCGTATATCTGATCGCCCGGGGCATATACGCGACATCCGTACGGGTATGCATGCAGGCTGTCGTTACTGGGGACGGCGCACATATCACGTGCATAGTCCTGTAATGTAACGCGGCATTCTTTGGCGATTTTTTGATCGGTTATATT
This sequence comes from uncultured Alphaproteobacteria bacterium, assembly GCA_937903135.1. Taxonomy (GTDB): domain Bacteria; phylum Pseudomonadota; class Alphaproteobacteria; order Rs-D84; family Rs-D84; genus Enterousia. The sequence continues at coordinate 28,900 of CALDAH010000001.1, forward strand.
ACGCATTGCAATTAATAGCTCGTTTAAACCGTCCGTGCCACCGCCGTATAAATTACTGCACGCGTCCAGTTTTTCACGACACATCTGTTCAGATAACTCCAGCCGAGATCCGAGTAATAATTGTTCCTTGATATTACTAAAGTCTTTAAGCGATGCGCTTTGTTCGTCATAACATTTATTAACGACATCCAGGCATTCATTTTTTACATCGCGGATACGTTTCTGTTGCCCTTGGTAAATTTCCTTGATCGCCTGGCGCATAAATTCATCCCATACGTCGTTTGCTAAATCACGGCATGTTTCCAGGCCGCGTTCGGCATATTGCCGTTTGCGATTAAGTTCGGATACTATCATCCGGTTACTGGGGTTTGTTAAAATATCCCCCGATAATGATATCTGGGTTTCAAGTTGGTAAAAATCCGCCGTATAAATCGGTTCGCCTTTGTCACGGCTTAGATATTTACCGGATATATCCAGGCAGTGTACAAAATCTTTGCCGCATGCCGTATCGGCGGTAATGTCAGTTCTAACCTGGGCAATACAGTCGTTAATCGCCGTAGAGTTATGCGCATTATAGTTATCCAGACGGGCCAGATTCATTTCCCGTTCGGTTTCACGAATTGCACTGTCTGCGGCATTTTTTTTCTTGTTCAATGCCGTGATTAATGTCGTACAGTCGTTTTCAATATACATCCCATATGCCGATACAACCATATTCAGTGTCGCCGAATTAGCACAGGTATCACGAACCAGTTCACTGCATTGGGCATGAACCGCATTATATAACGCATCACCCGTTAGATTTGCAATATTCGCACCGGATGTTAAATCGGTTGTGGCCCATATCGCGTTTATATCGCCGGCAATATCCAGTGTCCCGGCCGTTGAGAGAGATTTATTCTTAGTCCCGGCCAAAACCTCGCTAATGCCAGATAGTTGCTTGGCCGCGCTGGATGTATCCCGGCTGCTGGCGGCGGCGTTTTCGCCATCTGTTCCGGTCAGCATCGCCTTAACCTCGGCGGATGTTTTTGGGATTACATCTATGTTTAAATCAACAAAATCCTGCAGCTGACTGGCCGTCTGGCCCAGTTGACGTTCGCGTGATTGAATATCGGATAAACGTGATGAGCATACGCAGCGACGGTACGAGTCATTTTGCGTCGCACAGAATTGATCCATGCACGTAAAATACGCATCGCGACATGCGTTATATCCCGTTCCAAATGTGTTTGAATTTGCAGCCGTTGCGATAATATTTGTCGCCGCCCGGGCCGCGGTTGCGGCGCGTGCCGGCATGGTAACTGTTTTACGTCCCGTGGTCGCGGCCCGCGCTGTGTTTGCTGCCGATGATGCGGTTGTGGCCGTGCGCTGGGGGGCGGCGACCCGTGCGGTTGTGGCGGCCCGTGCCGGGTATGTTGTGGTCGCGTTCCGCGCGGTTGTGGCGGTGCGCGTAATGGTATTGCCATTACTGCGCTGATTAGTTGTTTTTTGAACAGAATTCGTAACCCCGGCCGTTGACTGCTGCCCGCGATTTGTTCGCGATGACGCAGAACCTGTGGCGGCGCGTGCCGGCGATGTCGCATCACGAACCGCGGCATCGGCAACACCGATCCCGACGCAGAGCACGGAAATGATGGTTAAAATCTTCCTCATCCTGGTATATTATTATAATGATATCAAAAAAGCACTTTGCGGGGCAAGGGATATTTCAACAAATTGCACCAAAAAAAATAAATAAAAATCCGCCATGCGGCGGATCATTTTATTGATTGTTTTGCGGATCGTTCGTCGGACGATTGCGTTCAACAAACGTTATGCGGCCCTTGTCCAGGTCGTACGGGGTCATTTCAACGCGAACTTTTTCGCCGACGTTTACCCAGATGCGCGCCTTGCGCATTTTACCGCATACGGTTGCCAATATTTCATGCCCGTTTTCCAGTTTTACCCGGAACATAGTGTTCGGCAATTTATCCTCTACCGTGCCACTGAAAACAATTACATCATCTTTTGCCATAAATATTCCTCAGATTATCTCTAAAAATTACTAAAAATATAATATTGCCTATATTAAAAAATTGCAAGAATATTTTTTATCTGCTTGCACGATACGTCAATGTTTGATAAAATTTGTAATAATAGTCATTAGGGGGGATTCTGTGAAAATACATGTTTTGGTGGCTTTGTTAGGATTAATGCCGATGGCATCGTTTGCCGTGCAACGCAGTGATAATGCCCGGATTAGCGTTAATCGTATGTCCCAGGCCGGGGCACGTACGCCGAATTTAACAGTTAATATTAACCCTAAGCCGGCCACACCGAATCCCGCACCCGCGACGACGCCATCTGCGCCTGTGCAGACCCCCGCGCCGGTCGCGCCGGTGGAAAAAGATAGCGCGCCTGCACCTGTCGTATCGTCATCTGATTGTCGTGATGCGTATCGGACATGTATGGATGAATTCTGTATGCTGGATGAATCCGAAGGTTATCGCTGCGCATGTTCTGATAATATTAATAAATCAAAATCATTAATTCAGGAAATTCAAAAAATACAGGCCGATGCCGATAAGTTGTATACCGAGGGCGTGGAACGCGAAAACCTTGGGGCAAAGGCACGGTTGGTATTCGGGGAAAGTGCCGCCGCGCAAAAAAGCTCGCGTGCATCGGGGCTAAGTTTTTCAGAGTGGCTTAACGGTTCTGATGGCGACGATGACGAATTAGGGGCAGATGCGGATATCGGCGATGGATTGTATGCCATGGCCGCGGAATTCTGTGCCGATCAGCTGCAGTCATGTGGCGCAAAGGCGGATATGGAAGAAATGCTTTATTCCCGGCAGATCGTTGCCGATTGTAAGTCATTTGATGGATATCTGGCCGATCAAAAATCTAATGCCGAGGCGAATAAGCGCACGGCCGAGGCTGCGGTTCGTCAGGCGCGTTTAGCGATGCTGGATACCACCAATAAATATAATCGTGGTGAATGCCTGCTGGCGTATAAATCGTGTATCGCAGATAAGGGCGGATGCGGGACAAACTTTGAAAACTGCCTGGATGCGGATTTGCTGGGGCGTCGTGCGAATGCATGTGAAAACGTTCTGGATCAGTGTATGGCCGTACGTATGGATGTTTTAAAAGACTGGGACGCAGAGGCCGAAAGTATATTGGTTGACGCGGCCAAGTTTGCCGATAAAAATCGTCGTGCAACGTGCTTGGCGAAAATTCAGGTCTGCCTGGAGGATGGTTGTTCAACCGAAACGAATTCCGCATGTTTAACAGATGTTAATGTCGCCGCAGGGATTTGTCCGATTATTGATGAATGTAACGAAATAATCCCCGGGATTAAGGCTGTCGTAAATGACAAGCTTGGATATCTGCGTACACAGTTTTGTCAAAATGACGTAGATAAATGCCTGCGTCAGAAATGTGGTGAAAACTTTACCGCACCGGAATGCGTTGGTAAAAAAACGTCTGAGATAGTTAATCTCTGCCCGCAGGATTTATTCCCGTCGTGCAAAAACGAAACGCAGTTTGATATTATCGTTCAGTCAACAATGCTGCAGATGGATTATCAATTAATGCAGGGATGTTTAAATTATTTTGGCGAACAACTAGGGCAGGTATGCGGGACAGATATGTCATGTTTGCCGATGGATGATACGGTTGCCGGACTGATGGAAATACCCGGGACTGAATCTGAATTGGCCCAGCTGCGCGTAACGGTTCGCGATAATTCTAAGAAGGCCGTAGATGAATTCTTTAAACAGTTTGAAAAGGATATGACGGTTGCCGCATGTCAGGATAGTAAAAAACCGGCCGGCCGCAGCAGCCTGGGGACAACTGTATTTAACAGTGCGAAATTAATCGCAGAAATCGGTGCTGAAAATCGTGCAATGCGCGAGCTGGAATCCAAAATCGCGGATTTATCACGCAAACAGGATCTTGCCGCGGCGGAAAAGAATTGTAAAACGACATATAAGCCCGAAGAACCGGATAAGTCAACCAAGAACTATAGCTATATCCGCAGTGTATCGTTTGAACCGTCATTGCGTAACTGTCACGTATGCCGCATGCAGCAGGTATGCGAAACGGGCGGCATATCAAAAGGGACGGCCGGGTTGCGTGGTCTGGCCGGGGGATTGTCGGCCGGTGCAGCCGCAGGGACGATGGTAACGCCCGGATGGGGAACAGCAATCGGTGGCGTCGTCGGGGCCGTAGGTGGTTTATTCGCAGGTAAAAGTGGCGGCGGCAAGCAAGAGTTTTGTCAGGAGATAGAGTCTTGTGAAGATATAAATATGTAACCATATCCATACTGGAGAGAGAAATGAAAATAAGAAATATTTTCTCGGGTCTATGCGCGATCAGCATTGGTTTTATCGCCGCGGATGCGATGGCTGTTACGGCCAAGACATCCAAGCAGTCGGTAATTCAAAAGAATACAACCGTCCGCACAAAGGTCGCAGCCAACGGTTTATATGACCAGGCATGCTATGACGCGTATTATGGATGCATGGATCAGTTCTGTATAACCGATAACTCTAATGGCGGCAGCTGCGCCTGCAGTGACTTAAACGCAGGGTATGAAAAGCGTTTGGCGGATATTAAAACAAAACTTGATAATGCCGAATATACCAGAACGGTAGAGGTTGAAAAGGTAAAAGCCGGCGCGAACGCAGATATTATATTTGCCGGAACACGTAAATATGACGAAGATGGGAATATTTTAACTGCCGACGAAATCATAGAAGGGTCATCCAAAGAAAAAGAACGTGCAGATTTAATGGCACTGTTTAATACCGCAGTCTATGACGACGATGACGATGATATGGATGGTGATTCCATCGCGTCAAAGACCGGGGCCGCGTTATTCAAGGCCGCCGAGGAGGTATGCATGGCCCAGATCCCAGAGAGCTGTGACAGGGACGTGCAGTTTTTACGCCAGGTATATTCGCGTCAGATCGTATCCGACTGCAAGGCGTTTGAAAATAGCTTAGCAAAGCAAGAGGCCGAGGCCGACCTGGCCGTTGCATCGGCCGAGGCTGACGTTCGCGCGGCGTTAAGAGAAAGCTTAGAAGAATCCAATAAATACGACCTGGGGACGTGCATGGTTGAATTTAAAAAATGCATGCAAACAGATGATGCCTGTGGCAAGGATTGGATTAATTGCGTATCTGTTATCGCGATGGAAAATATGCAGAATAACGCCGTGGTTAGCACGGCCGACGCGGCTAATAAATACGATATTACCGCATCTACGATGGATATTTTATCGTCAAAGCGTAATATATGTGAAAAAGTTTTAAATCAGTGTGTGGCTGTTCGCGATCAGGTATGGCCCGCATTCCTGCGCGAGGCCGCCCCAACGATTAAGGTCGCCGAGAGCAGTGCGGAATCTAAATTCCGTACGTCATGTTTAGCTAATATATCTGACTGTATTCAGACGGCATGCCGTGATGATATCGCGGGCAAGGGCGTTGCGACCATGGATGCGTGCTTGGCCCGCCCGGATATGGCCCGGTCGTTCTGTAAGGTAGAGATTGACCCGTGCGTAAGTATGGACCCCCAGATATGGGATTATGTATCGGATAAGCTGGCGGCGATGCGTGTTGACGCCTGTACCGAGGAGGTCAAAAGCTGCTTTACCGATGAAACACGCTGCGGGAAAGATTTTCGTAACTGTATCGGTATGGACTATGAGTATATTCATGATATGTGCCCGCTGGATAAGCTGGTTGTATGTAAACAGACCAATGCTAATTTTTCCATGGATGACTTGGATTCTATGCTAATGGGGCTGTATCTGAATATTGATAACGCCGCGCTGGATCAGTGTCAGGAATTGGTTGATCGCAAAATGGCCGAGATATGTGGCAGTACAACCGATTGTAATAAATTTGCATCAGATGATGTTATCGGCACGGGCAGTCTGCGTTCGCAAAAGGACGGAACAGTTTACCGCGTTACCGGTATGATATCGTTCGGTAGTATTAAAATGGGGGATGCATCCGGCCGTACAAAGGATAAAGGTAAGTCGCAGACCGTTAAGCTCGGGCCGGGGGAAATCGGCGTTCAGGAATATCTGGATAATGTTCGTGAACAGAACTTAGCCGTTCCGAACGCAGACGGTATTATGTCCGCAATAGAAGAAGAATTGAACAATATCGCCGGAACAATTAACCGAACAATTGAAATGATAGAACAGGATCCGGAAATCCAGTTCTGTGTTACCGGGCGCAGTTTATCCCAGATATCCGGGCAAAATAAAACAACGGCGGCGCGTTTCCCGAATTTGCTAAATCAGGTTAAAATGCAAATCGCTATCGCGGCATTGCGCCAGGCACAGAATAACTATAACACAAAACTAAACGCTGAAATCGCCAAGGCAACGCGCGATGCATCCGTGGATCTGGCGCAGTATATGTGTCAGAAAATTGCACAAAACGGCGGCGTCGGTACGGGCGAAGGGGCAAGTGTTAATACACCGCTAACGCCGCCATATGCAATTAGCTATGACGTGGGGACAGGTGTGGCCGCGGCGGATTTAACCAAAAATGGAATTGGCCAGACAACGTTTAAAAGCGATAACGGCAGCGGCGTATCAAAAGAAACCACCGCAATATTTAGCCGTGATACACGTAACTGTCATATATGCACGACGGTTACAACCCAGAGTTGTACGGTAACTAAAAAAGGTGGATTTTTAGGAATCGGTAAAAAAAGCAGCAATAGCTGTACAACTGAAACAAAAGGGCCGGATTGCGAAGATATCGTAATGTAGTTAAACGCGGGTTCTGAAAAGAACCCGTTGCTTTTATATAGGAAAAATGTCATGACAACAGCAGAAATGTTAAATATTGAAACATCCGGATTGGAAACAATTGTTTCATCAATCGGCCAATGGGCAATTAAGTTCGGAATGAAGTTACTGGCCGCCGTCGGTATTTTTATAATCGGAATGTGGTTGGCGAATCGTTTAACGATGTCGCTTAAAAATGTTATGGAACGGCGACGCTTAGAACCGTCACTGAAAACATTTTTATTATCATTTATTAATATATTATTAAAAATATTTGTGCTGGTTATTGTTCTGGCGACCGTCGGGGTTCAGATGACGTCTATTGTCGCGGTACTTGGGGCGGCGTCATTGGCGGTCGGGATGGCGTTATCGGGAACACTGCAGAACTTTGCCGGTGGGATTGTTATTTTACTATTTCGGCCATTTCGCGTCGGGGATACAATTGAAACCGCCAGCGGGAAAACCGGCGTTGTAAAACGAATAATGATTTTTACAACCGAACTGCGAACGTTTGATAATCAGGTTATGTATTTACCCAATGGCGCGCTGGCAAATGGGATAATAACAAATTTATCGCGTGGATCTGTGCGGCGAAATGATTTAACGGTCAGCATATCATACGGGGCAAAAATCAGTACCGCCCGGCGCGAGATTTTAAATATTTTAAACAAAGACAAACGGGTACTTACCGACCCGGCACCGTTGATTTTTATCAGCAGCATGGGCGATAGTGCCGTTACGCTGACCGTGCGTTATTGGTCGCGCTATGCCGATATTACCGATACGACCGCGGATTTAATGGAACAGATATACGAAACACTGCCTAAGAAGAAGCTGAACTTCCCATTCCCGCAGGTAGATGTACATGTCGTAAAATAATTATTATGGGGAAGTAAATTGTTTCCTAGTCTTTTTTGGAAACAGATATGATATACTATGTATGTAAACAGTTAAATATGGAGGAATAGATTATGAAAAAAATATCACTATTTGCAATGACCGGAATATTGCTTGTCGGTGCGGCCAGTGCCGGATTTGAACCGAATAAGTTAGATTCCGCCAAGGGTGGATTTGTCGGCGGCAAAGAAACAATTGTTAGCGTAAAGCAGGTCAAAGAAATGCGCGACGATGTTAACGTGGTTGTAGAAGGGAAAATAATACAACGCATCGGTGATGATAAATATCTATTCGAAGATTCAACCGGTTCAATAACCGTTGAAATTGATGACAAAGATTGGCGCGGGCAAACCGTAACGCCGTCGGATACCGTTAAACTCTATGGCGAGGTAGATCGCGGTATCATGAAAACAGAGATCGAGGTTGACTACATTCATAAAATGTGAAGAATCCCCCATCCGGGGGATTTTTTTTACGGAGATGATATTTAAATCACGGGCCTAGTTAGTATAGAAACAGTTGCTGGTAAAAGTAAATGTTCCCGCGGTATCTGTGATATTTACATTTGCCGGGACATAGCATGATGTTTTATTAAGGCTGCCGGCGCTGGATGTGCCATAGCCGCCAAGCTTATCACACGGGGTGCATCCGGTTGTGCCGTTTGTGGATGATCCATAATATCCGGCCGCGCAGCGATATTCTGTTGTTCGTATGCATGTATCACAGTCGCAGCTGGCTCTAACCCTTTTTTCATAACCGGCTTTTCCTGCGGCGGACCATACCAGAGTGCTGATGCAGTCGGTGCAGCCCGCGCACTCGCGGACGCAGTCTGAATATGATGCCTTATTAGAGCAGTCCGGAATAGAAATTGTCATTAATTGTTTTGTATAACCTGTGGCGCATTCTGTGCAGCTGGTAACGCCATATTCGTTATAATATAATATTTTTGTTGCTTTGCATCCCACAGAAACCGGGTTTATCATAGCGCACCCGCCGGTAAGGTTCGGGCATGTCGTTGTTCCGAAACACGTAGTGCCAGAAACTGCCGCATATCCAGAATAAGTAAGCGATAGCCATCCAATAACAGCGGTAATTAGTATGTGTTTCATTTTTTATCTCCTGTGTGTTCAAAACGAAAAACCACCGGGTATCAATCAGGTGGTTCAGGAGGTTGACTACAATCATACGAGTTGTGCTGCTTATTTTTTTTATTAGGCAGCCCTCCTGACCGACATAATCAGGAGTTGTTTCCATCACGATAGAATTCCCGCAGCTAAACAGCCGCATGCCGGAATGCGCACATGATGCGTATGCAGAGGTAGTCACACCCCATTACCGGAATACCCGATAACAATATTATTATATAATTTACCAGAAATAAAGACAAGAAAAACATGAAAAAATTCCCCTGGTGGGGGGAATTTTTATCGGTTGGTTAATTGTAATTCAATACGACGATTTTTTTGCAGGCTGGTCGCGTCATTGCCCAACTCAACCGGGTGCAGGTCACCGAAACCACTCGGGACCAGGCGACGCTTGGATACGCCCGCCCGGGCCAGCTCGTCTGCCACGGCCGTCGCACGTAATAGCGATAGTTCGGTATTGTTTTTATAGCCGCGTGTTCCCGGGACAACCTGTTTTTTATCAGTATGGCCGTCAACGCGAATAATCCAGTTAACATCCGACGGGATTTTGTGTTCCAGATCCTTTATAACATTTGCGATCAGGCGCAGCTGGTTTTTACCCTCGGGCGATAAAGTATATGCGCCGCTGGGGAACAAGATGTCGCTGGATACAATAAATCTGTCGCCGTCGGGCTGAATTGTCGTGCGGTTACCCAGGGCATCTTTGATCGCCTTATAAAACGTGGACTGATACTGGGATACTTTATTCAGCTCGGCTACCTTATCCGCGAGTGCCTTGTTCAGGCGGGTTGACATTTCAACATATTTTATTTCCTGGGCGCTGGATTTTTCTTCGGCCGCATCCAGTGCCGCCTGCAGCGCGGATAGCTGGTCCGCAAGTGCCGCACGCTGGCTGTCCATCTGGGCCTGCAGATCGCGACGCTGTTGTTCCAGTTCCGCTGTTTTTTCCTTATCCAGGGTTGCCTGGTTTAATTGCGCCGTTAAATCCGCAATCATTTTCTGCATATCCGTACCCTGGGTCTGCAGTTCGTTTACTTTGTTTTCATATGCTGTGATTAAATCTTCCACGCTAAGGTCAATTTCCTGTAATTCGGTCGTTAATTCAGCGTTATTGTTTTCCAGGTTTTCAAGTTCCGCCCGCGCCAGGATTAGCAAGCGTTTCGCTTCCTGTTCGTCGGCGGTCATCTGTTGAATCTGTTGTGCCTGTTCCGCGTTTGTTTGTTTCAGCTCGGCGACTGTTTTTGCACCGGTGCTTTTGTTAAACACGCTGGTGGTTGTCCATAAAAATACAAACACGATTAATAAGAATATTAATATAATAACCAAATTAGAAAACAGGTCCACAAATCCGGGCCATGTATTGGTTTTTTCACGAAAACGAATATTTAGCATTGGTTTCCCTCTCTCTCTCGTTTATTTATTGGCGTCAGCCGATTTCGGATACCGCACGTTCCAGGCGCTGCAGGTTTTTATTTAGCGCTGCTATCTCGCCCGATTCGTCGTTTATTATTCGGGCACGTGACGATAGATAATCTTCCAGTTCACGGAAAATCGCATTTTGGGCAAGCTGGACCTGCAGGCCTAAAAAACCAACGCTAAGGCTGCCGGCCAGCCCCAGCAAAGAGCTTGTAAACGCGGTTGCCATCCCGGCCAGCGGTCGGGCCAGTCCCTGTTGCATCGCGATTAATACGGACTCGTCCTCGAAATTCAGGCCGCCGATTAATTCAGCAAATCCCCCGACGGTTAAAATTAATCCCCAAAATGTCCCGAGCAGCCCTAAAAAAATTAATGTATTTGTAACATATCGCAGGGATTCACGGGATTCATCAAAACGGTTTAAAATCATTTCCAACACGCCGCTGACGTTTGCGGGCGATATCCGGGCAGGGCGCGCACGCAGCATTAATGCGACCGGGCGCAGCAGGCGCGGCGGCATCTTGTTTGCGGCGCGGCCGGACGTATAGGTGCGCAGCCATTTATATTCCGGCAGCAGTCGGAACATTTCAACAAAGCACAGCCCGATTCCAAATAGCGCAGTTCCAATTATTATGCCATTTAGGTATATATTGGCAATCGCAATCTGCATAAATGGGCGATAAAACAAAATTAACCCGGCCGCAAGTAATGCGGTAAAAAGTGCCATACGGTTAAGATTTCTATGAAAATAATTGGTCATAAATCTCTCTGTTATATATAAATGATAATAAATTTCATAGAAACATGTCAATCGGATTATTTATATAATCTATAAAGGTATGCATAAATTATACAGATTAAAAAACACTTGATTTTATTAAAAAAATCGGCATAATTTACCTGTTCCTGCTGGCAGCATGGGGTTGCCGGCTGATTTTAAGACCAAAGGAAATAAAATGGCTTATTACGAAAGTGTCTTGGTTTTTCGTCAAGACCTGACCGAACCGCAGGTTAAAGAAAAAGCGGCAAAATTTACTGAAATTATCAAAGAACTTGGCGGCGATGTTAAATCCACTGAATTCTGGGGATTAAAAAACTTGGCATATATTATTCGCAAAAACCGCAAGGCGCATTATGTTATGCTGAATATTGAATTACCGGGTGCACAAATCACAGAACTGGAACGTCGTGCCCGTATTGACGAAGACGTAATACGTTTCTTAAACGTTCGTGTTGATGCATTGGCAACCGCACCGTCCATCATGATGAAAAAGAATAGCGAAGAGGTTGAATAATGGCAGTTCGTGCAGCAATTTATCGTAAAAAATCTAACCCGCTAAAGGGAAAGGTTATTGATTATAAAGATATTAAAACACTATCTCACTATATTACAGAACGTGGTAAAATCGTTCCGTCACGTATTAGCGGTGTTTCCCAGAAAGATCAACGTGCATTGGCAACCGCGATTAAACGCGCCCGTCATTTGGGATTAATGCCGTTCGTTCGTAACAACCTGGGCTAATATAATTAAATCTGGGGTACGCCCCTAACTTGAAACAAGGACAGATAAAATGAAAGTTATTTTAACAGAAAAAATTAATAAACTGGGTAATATCGGCGACACGGTTGAGGTTAAGACCGGTTTCGCACGTAACTACTTATTACCAAACGGCAAAGCTATGCGCTGGTCACGTGAAAATATCGCGTTGTTCGAAGCGAAAAAAGCAGAACTGACCGCACGCCAGGAAGCGGCGAAAAAAGCAGCCGAGGCAAACGTTGACGCGGTTAAGAATGCAAAACTGCATATGATCCGTCAGGCGGGTGATACCGGTCAGCTATACGGGTCTGTATCAACGCGTGATATTGCACGTATGTTAACAGAGATCGCAAACGTTGCCGTTGAATCCGCACAGGTTATGCTGGGCAGCCCGATTAAATCAATCGGTGCATTTGATACCAAAATCGCACTGCACCCGGATGTTATCGTCCCGGTTAAGGTATTCGTTGCCCAGACCCAGGATGAAATTGACGCATTGGTCGCAGGTAAGGTTCTGACTTTCGGAACAAAGAAAGTTGAAGAAGAAACCACAGAAGATGTTGCGCCGGTCGCCGAACAGGACGCGCCAGCAGCAGACGTGGCCGATGCCGAATAATATATTCTAAATACGGTAAATGTTCCCGGGGATGCCCCCGGGAATTTTTTTGTTTTTTCAATAAACATTTATTATTTATCACGTTATAATGGATGTGATATGAAACTGGAATCTGTTGGGATTTTAATCGGAATGCGACCAATCGGGGAACGCGATGCGGTTGCCCATATTTTTACGCGCGATTACGGGGTAATGTGCGGGGTTATGCGGGCGGCCCAGATTATGAAAAAAAATCGCCCATTAATCGGGCAGATTGGCGCGGTATCGTGGAATGCGCGTTTGGATTCCCAACTTGGCGCGTTTCACTGGGACGCGGAAAAGAATATGGCGGCGGCGCTGATGCTGTCGCGTGATGCGTTAAATGTTATGAATGCCGCATTCGCGTTAATTGACGCATTGTTGCCCGAACGCGAACGATACGATGTTTTATATGCCGAAACCATAGAATTTTTAAACAATGCGGCCCGGCCCGCGCCGCGCGAATGTTATCTGGGGTGGGAAATTGCATTCCTGCGCGAGCTGGGGTATGCATTGGATTTATCCCGATGTTCAGGATGCGGGCGCACCGTGGGGTTGGATTTTTTATCGCCACGAACGGGGCGTGCGGTATGCTGTGAATGTGGTGCGCCGTATATAAATAAACTCTACCGGCTGCCGTTGAATTTAAATACAATGATGTGTTTTATTGATCAGGTATGTAACGCCCAGGGCGTTGCTGTTCCTGCGGCACGGCGAATGTTGGCAATTTTATAATTTATTCCTTGCGCTTTATTTCTTAATTTACTATTATCGGTTTGTTCAACAGAAAGGAGAAAACTATGACTTGGACAATCTTGGTGCTGGTACTAGGTATTGCCTTGTTCATGTTCGGCGGAATGATGCTGAAACAGGACAGCAAGAAACCATCAACTGGCGTAGTAATGGCAAAAAAATCCATTAATTTAATTTCAATCATTATGATTGCAGGCAGTATCTGCCGTTTGTTTGTACCTTATTACCTGACATCGGTTAATCCGGCAATTATTCAGGAAATGGTAAACGGTATGCAGGAACAGCAGAATGCTGAAAAGAACAAAGCTATTCGTTCATATGTTCGTGCAAAGGCCGATACAATGACCGCAGATGCACCGATATTAGGTAAACAGGATGCAAAGAAAACTATTTTCGTATGGACCGATTTCTCGTGCCCGTATTGCCGTCGTGTACACGGTGAACTGGAACGCGTATTGGCCGACCGTGATGACGTTCGCGTTGTTGTAAAGAACTTTTCAATCCACGGGCCGTTATCTGATGCACCGGCAAAGGCTGTTATCGCGGCAAAATTACAAAGCCCGGAAAAAGCTGAAAAATTGGTTAGCATGTTAATGAACCGTAACTACTATACTCAGGAAGATTTACAGGATCAGTCCAAGATCGGCGAAAAAGTAGAAAAGAACGTTATGAAAATGGCCAAAGAAGCTGGCCTGGACGAAGCGCAGTTGAAAAAAGACATGAACGGCGAAGTCGTTTCTCGTGAAATGGGAAATGTTCGTGAAACCGCACAACGTTTTGAAATCAACGGTACACCGTTCTTGATCATCGGTGAACAGGCATTCCCGGGTGCAATACCGTATGAACAGATTATTAATGCTTTGAACTAAGTATTAATCAGTCGCAAAAATCCCCCAACGGGGGATTTTTTTATTCTGGTATTTTATCCCAATATGGTTTATTATATGTTTATAAAAACTAAAAGGATTTAAATATGGCAATGATTTATTGCAAAGAATGCGGCAGCAAGTACTCGGATAAAGCATTGGCGTGCCCGAAATGTGGATATACAGAACATGCGGCGAACGGAAAATCGGTTGTGGCGTATGTTTTATTAGCTTTCTTTTTGGGATGCTTTGGCGCGCATAAGTTTTATGCGGGAAAATCAGGGCAGGGAACTGCGATGTTGATTATGGGTACAATCGGATGGTTGTTGATTATTCCGGGAATTGTTGCATGTATTTGGGCATTCGTTGATTTTATTATCGGTCTATGCAATCTGAATAACCCCGAAAAAATATTTAATAAAAAATAATTTTCCCCCCAACGGGGGATTTTTTTTATTAATACTGTCCTATTATAATTATCACGCCGCACGCGGTATAATTAAGTCGTTATAGATAAGGATTTTACCCATGCCACGATTTGACAGTATACATGATATTCGCAGCTCGGAAAAAACACTATCCCCGACCGAGGTACTGCGCGCGATTAAGTTCGGAATCGCATCCGAGTTTGAGGCAATTCAGATCTATCAGCAGATTATGGAAAGCACAGATAACGAGCAGGTAAAAATTATCTTAACCGATATTACCCACGACGAGATGCATCACGCTGGTGCATTGTTGAAACTGCTGGATATTTTATCCCCGGCCGATACCGCCGAGTATTTACATGGCATGCGCAAGGCAATGGATGAATTAAATATCATATAACCGGGTTATAATTTTGCCCCGTATTTACCACGGTTTATCGGGCGGTATGACAGTGCCTCGGCTAAATCGGCCATCTGGATATTTTCAGCCCCGCGCAGATCGGCAATTGTTCGTGCAATTCGTTTTATACGATTATATCCACGTGCCGACATTCCCATGCGCTGGGCCGCGTTATTTAAAAATTCCGTTAAATCAGGCGACAGCTTCGTAACACTGTCCAGTAATGCCCCGTCCAGGCGGGCATTTACCACACCCTGGCGGGCGATCTGAATGTCGCGGGCGGCAATAACACGCCGGCGGATAGTGGCACTGTTTTCACGCACGGCCGCGTCGTCATTATTCATATCCCACGGGTTTACGGGATCTATGTCAACGTGCAGATCAATACGATCCAGCAACGGGCCGGATATTTTATTCTGATATGCCTCGGCGCAGCGCGGGGCGCGTGAACACGACATCGCAGGATTGCCCAGATGCCCGCACGGACACGGATTCATTGCCGCGATTAGCTGAAAACGGGCCGGATACGTCGCATTACGCCGGGCGCGGGATATTGTAATTGTTCCCGATTCCATCGGCTGACGCAGGATTTCAAGTGTCGTGCGATTAAATTCAGGCAATTCATCTAAAAACAATACGCCGTTATGGGCCAATGAAATCTCGCCCGGTTTTGCACTGCCGCCGCCGCCCGCCAATGCAATTGCGCTGGCGGTGTGGTGAATACTGCGAAACGGTCGCTGCGTCATAAGTGATTTCCCCGGCAGCTGGCCGGCGATTGAGTAAATAATAGATGTATCTAGGATTTCATCCGTTGTCATCGGTGGTAAAATCCCCGGCATTCGTGACGCCAGCATAGTTTTCCCCGATCCCGGTGGCCCTATCATTAGCAGTGCGTGACCACCCGCGGCCGCGATTTCAATTGCGCGTTTTGCCGCCTCTTGGCCGTGAACCTCGGACATGTCGCCGATATGGGACACGGATTGATCGCGGGTCATATCGGCCGGTGCGTGTATATTGGCCGTCCCGTTAAAATGGTTAATCAGCTCAGCTACGTGGCCCGCGGCAATTATATTCGGGTGATCGGACAGTCGTGCCTCGGCCCCTTGGGCGGCGGGGCAAATTATTCCGATATTATTATTTTTTGCCCAGACACTGGCCGGTAAAATTCCGTCGGTTTTTACAATTGCGCCGTCCAGTCCTACCTCGCCTAGGATTAGGTAATTGGATAATTTATCCTCAGGCAAAATACCGATCGCGCACAGAATCCCGCATAATATCGGCAGGTCAAAGTGCGATCCACTTTTTTCCATATCGGCCGGGGATAGGTTTACCGTTAATCGCTTTGGCGGTAATGACAGATTAAGGGCCGCCAGTACATTACGTATTCGTTCGGCGGATTCCTTTACCGCGCGGTCGGCCAGTCCGATTATATTAAACTCGGGCTTTGACAGGCCGGACGCCAGCTGAACCTGAACGTCAATCCGCGTTGCGTCCATTCCGCTGAATATGATTGAATTCAAAGAAATCATATCTGCATATTATAACTTGAATTGATTTTGTGCAAGGTCTAAAATAGCCGTAACGTAAACTCAAAAAGGAAGGAATGATTTTATGCCAGCCAAGAACTCTAATGTCGCCCGGGAATGGTTTAATACTATTTTTTACGGCGCATTAATTGCAATTATATTCAGAAGCTTTTTACTTGAACCGTTTAATATCCCGTCAGGCTCTATGATTCCAACACTAAACGTCGGTGATCATATATTTGTTGAAAAGTGGTCATATGGTTATTCGCGTTATTCATTCCCGTTCGGATCATGGCGACTGTGGAACGGTCGTTTCTGGGCAACTGAACCGGTTGTCGGGGATGTAATAGTATTTCGTAACCCGATTAACGAATCGCAGGATTTCGTAAAACGCTTAATCGGTCTGCCCGGGGATACGATTCAGATGATAAACGGCCGGTTGTATATAAACGGGGAAATGGTTGCGCGCAAAGATCCGCGCCCGTATGTCGTCGCGACATTACCTAAATCACTGCGCAGTGTCGGTTATTACAAAGACAATATGGCGATTAAGGGTAATAAGATATGGATAGATAACGTCCCGGCATCGTTTAACTATACAATTGAATACAAAGACGATCGGTTTTGTCGTATGTATGACGGGGCATGTGGGGTATTTAACGTAACCGAATATACCGAGGTATTGCCAAACGGGCGCGAGCATAGTATAATTGAATTCAGTGACGACGCGCGTTTTGATAATACACCGGCGTATACTGTTCCGGAAAATCATTTCTTTTTCATGGGGGATAACCGTGATAACAGCGGGGACAGCCGTGCGGATATAAGCTTTGTTCCGCGTGATAATGTCCTGGGCAAGGTTTGGTTCGTTTGGTATTCGCATAATTATTATGCACCGATGCTGGCCATATGGTCATGGGGAAACAAGATGCGCTGGTCGCGATTTGGAATGGGGATAAATTAATTGAAAAATCTAAACTATACTTTCAAAGACAAAGGTTTGCTGGATCTGGCACTAACGCAGAGTGGCGTTGACGCAAAGCATAATAACGAACGGTTGGAATTTGTCGGGGATCGCGTTTTGGGCCTAACGGTTGCGGGACTGCTCTATAACATGTATCCGACCGAATCCGAGGGCGAGCTGGCCCGGCGTCATGCGGTATTGGTATCCACCGAAACGTTGGCGGCGGTCGCAGACCGGCTGGGGCTGGCCGCGTCAATTCGGCACGGGCATATGACGGCCGGACGTGTTCGTCATGTTTTAGCAAACGCGATGGAGGCTGTATTCGGTGCAATATATATTGACGGTGGATTTGCCGCCGCGCAGGGTGTTATTGCGGATTTATGGCAGGATTTAGCCGCCGCCGACGTTATCGCCCCCAAAGATCCGAAAACCGCACTGCAGGAACTGGTTCAGAAATCAGAATCCGGCGCATTACCGCAGTATGAATACCTGCCGCCGTCCGGGGCATCGCACAATCCGGTATTTAATGTTCGCGTAACAGCACTGGGGAAAACAGCAACCGGGCAGGGGATATCCAAAAAAACGGCCAGTATTGATGCCGCAGCTGCGTTGTTGAAAATTCTTGCAATTTAACAGCGGGGCGTATAAAATCATCCCAGATATAGATTTAAGGAAAAAATATGTTTTCAATTTTATTGGTTTTATTAATTATCGTTGCTGTATTTATGATCGGGATCATTTTACTCCAAAAATCCGAGGGCAGCGGAATGTCCGGATCATCGGCGGCATCAATGTTCGGGGGCGCATTAACCGGTGCGGCCGCGGGTAATTTTTTAACCAAGACCACGGCGTGGCTGGCGACAATATTTTTTGTACTCTGCGCGGCACTGGCGCTGGTCGCATCAAAATCAGATATCGCGCATCAGCAAAGTGAACTGCGTCAGGAAATTTTATCCGGCGCGGCCACAGATTCCGCTCAAACACCGGCCGCGAATTAATAATACGATAAAAAAAATCCCCAAACTGGGGATTTTTTTATTTTAATAAATTATTTTTTAGATGTTTTTTTCCCGGCAACTTTTTTCGGGGCGCTTTTCTTGGCCGAAAAATGCTGAAATTCACGGTATAACATCATTGCCGCCGCGTAACCGATCAGCGCAGATACGGCCGTGATAATGCCGGAAATCAATCCGTCAGAAAATACTGCAAATAAAACAATCGCTGCCGCCAATACAACGGTCAGTCCCAGGTTCTTTGCCAATATAGTTAAAATTTTTTCAAAATTGTTCATATATAATCCTTATGTTTAGGGTGTGTGTATTATATCACAAATTAAGTATAAAATCCACATGAAATACCCGGCGCATTTAACGCCGGGCATTATAAAACGGGAAAGGCGATATGTTTATAATATTACCTGACCGCCCAGTCGTGCCGTACGTGGAATCGGGCCGAATGACGAACGTGGGCTGACATAAATATTCCCGGTTACGGTAAAGTCCCCACAAAACTGCAGCATAGCGACGTCACGCAGGAACAGGTTGCCGTGAATTTTAATATCACATGGCAATGTATATTTACGCATATTTTGCAGATATAGATTCCCCTGGATATGTGTTTCGTCCTTTAATACCGTTGCCATTGGTCGGCCGTCAATAACGATATCACCGAATAGAGTATGACGGACGCGTGCGATTTGATTTTCCGCAACCGGGCATTTTTTTTCAGCGACGACTTTAACGGGGGCTGTATTCATTTTGCGTGTATTCGGATCACGGCGAATCGGCAGGCTGGTCGTGGCCGGGCGCGGGCGAACGGTGCGTGCCGCGTCGTGCGTATTTTGCAATGTGGTTGTGACCGCCGGTTCAGATATAACAACAACGGCGTTTTTATTACATCCTGAAAAATCCATAATTAACATAGAAAACAAAACAATAATCGCGATCAGCAGCGCCAGATTGCTAAGTCCGATTATATTAATCCCGCAAATCCATTCCCATATGCGGCGTACGGCGCGCGACATCCAATCTGCTGCGGATAAAAACGCAGATTTTACGCGTCCAATAACGGTTTTACGTTTAGCGGTTTTAGCATTCCCACGGGATTTTTTCATCGCGCCACGGCGTGATTTAGTGCGTTCAACACGGCGGGCAGCAATTTTCATTTTAAGTGTTGTAAACATTATATACACCTTTTATTGGTTAATTTACCCAGATTTTAATCCTAAAAACGCGTTTGTCAAGCATTTTGTCAAGGTTTTGTCAATTTTTTTATTCGCGGTGTTTTTTTTGCGGGGGGGGCGGGGCGCATCGCACCATAACATTTATTGAATCCGCCGCCCGTGCCGCCCGCAATTACCGCTGCACCCGCCATCCCGGGTGCATAACAACCACATCGCGGCGGCCGAATTATTTTTTTGGGATCGTCGCAATGCAATTTTTCGGCCAGTGCGCACCGGGGTATCAGGGCGGCAGGTTTTATGCACATGCCGGCACATAACGGGATATTTGGCGTTTCTTCTGCCGCGGGTGGGGAAATATCAGCACCCAACACCGTGCGCAATTACAAACCATGCCACCACACCGCCCCGCGCCCCACGCCGCGGCGGCAATCACCCCTCCCGCATCAGCTGAACGCGGTCGCCGGGGCATGTGAGGCCCGGAATCGTCCCCCAAAAAAATCCCCCGCGTGGGGGATTTTTTATTCGCCGAAAAATCGGTTATATACCTTATGATTTATCTGGGCCGGGTATTCGCGCATTAAAAACGAATTATAATCGTCCATAATATAGCGCGCGGAGATATTCTTTAGTTCCCCGTATATGCCCGACATCTTTTTCGTATCCATGCGCGGCGCAGATTCGGATTTAACCGACAATACATAAAACGCGTTCGCCCCGGGGATAATTGAATTCGTGCCGACCGGGCTATTAAATGCCGCGACCAGTATATCCGTCGGCGCACCGCTGGCACGGGTTATTTTTGCCGACTGTTTCCCGGCCAATTTACCGTTTTCGTTTAAATCCACCAACAGCTCGTTCGCACGGACATATGCCGCACGACGCTGCTGATCACGACGCCATGCATCGGCCAGTCCCGATTTAACACTATCGTATTCGGCCGTGTGCGACGGTTCAACACTTTCCAGGCGAATAATTATAAATCCATTCGGGGTTTCTATTATCTCGCTTTCTGTGCCGGCATCCATCGCGAATATTTTTTCAATCATCCCATCGCTAAGGTTTTTATCCGCCGGGCGTTTATCCGCCGAAAACGGTCTCAGCGATACGTATTTCCCGCCATGCCGCGATGCCGCATGTGCCATGGTTTCGCCCGCGATTATATCATCTTCTATGCTTTGGGCGATGGCGTATGCCGCATCATATTTATCCGGGCGTGCCATATCCGCCGGAACGATAATATATGATGCCGTGCGAAATTCCGGGATTGTTTTTGGATTCTGGGCGTAAAAATCGCGCAGCTGGGCGTCGGATGGCGTCCCGGTTTTAAAATCAGAAAAACGTACGGTTGCATATTCAATATTCCGTTCGCCATATCGCGCATTATACATCGCCGTCGCCGCAAAACGCGGTACATTCATCGGGATTGACGCCGCCCCGAGTACCATAGAACGCAGTACCTGGCCGCGCAGAACGCGGGCAAATGACGCCTCGGAATAACCGGAGTTACGCAGAACCGTATCAAATAGCAGCGGTGAAAACTTCCCTTCGGACTGAAATTCTGGGAATTCGCGAATCTCGCGCGCGATTCGGCGATCCGTTACGATAAAGCCCAGGTCGTTCGCACGATTTTCCGCGATCTGTTGCGTGACAAGGGTTGTTAAAACCCGATTCTGGAATTCACGGGCCGCGGCCGGGTCGGTATATGTTGCACGCTGCTGTTCACGCGTCATTGCCGCAAGCTGACGTGATTTTTCCATATTAAACTGTTCCGCCGTTATATCCGCATTACCAACAGTTACCAGCGACGTATCATTTAATACATTCCCAAAAATCCATTCTGCAACGCCCCAGCCAACAAACGAGAAAGCCAGGATGCCAATTAAAATCTTTGCAACAGGTTTATCTGCCGCATTACGTAAATATTCTAGCATTTAATCCCCTTTTGCGTTACCATAGCAAAATGATGTATAAAAAAGCAATGAAAAAAAGGGGAAAATAAATGAAAATTATAGCAGGAAACTGGAAAATGAACGGCACACGCGAAGCACTGCAGGATATGATCGCAGCACTGGCGGATGTTAATACAGATAACCGCGTGATTTTATGCGTCCCGTATACAATGCTGTGCACGGATGCCGGGAAAATCGCGATCGGCGCCCAGGACGTCAGCCGCCACGAAAAAGGCGCATATACGGGCGAAGTATCCGCGGCAATGCTGCATGCGGCGGGCGTTAAATACGTAATCACAGGCCATAGCGAACGCCGCGAATACCACTGTGAAAATAACGATATCGTTCGGGAAAAATCTGCCGCGGCAATGCGCGCCGGAATTACACCAATTATATGCGTCGGTGAAACCATGGATGAAAAACAGGCCGGTAAAACAATGGCAATTATTGAATCGGGCGTTCGTGAATCTGTTCCTGATATGCCGGGCGATGTAATTATCGCATACGAACCACGCTGGGCGATTGGCGCAGGGCTTACCCCGACCGCGGCCGAGATTGCAGATGCACATACGCTAATCGCGAAAACGCTGGAATCAATGGGGCGCGGGGGAACCCCGGTTTTATACGGCGCAAGTGTTAAGGGCACAAACGCAGCCGATATTATGGCAATCCAGAACGTAGATGGCGTTTTGGTTGGTGGCGCGTCCTTGAAACCGGATGATTTCATACCTATAATAACCAGTGTAAAATAAAATTATAGTAACAATCGGGGGCAATCCGCCGCCCCCACATAATTTAACATCAGGTATAAAGATATGGCAGACAAAGACATAAACATAGACGAGGTTTCAATTCAAAACGACGCGGCCGAACAAAACGTTACTGCCGACGATAACGCCCGGGATACAATCGCACCGGAAAACCTGGACGCGGCATCCGCCGCACAGGTGGACGCATTAATCGCCGAGATAAAGGATTTAAACGATAAATATCTCCGCACCGCGGCCGAGCTGGAAAATACCCGTCGGCGCAGTTCGCTGGATTGTGAATCGGCGGCGCGTAATCGGGCGATATCGGTTGCGAAAAACTTTCTGCCGGTTATGGATGCGATTGATGCCGCACAGCAGCATGCACCGGACGATGCCGGGATTTTGGCAATGGCCCGCGCAATGCAGGCGGCATTTGATCAGATCGGTATAACGCGCGTTAAATCGGTCGGCGAACCGTTAAACCCGGCGCTGCATAACGCGGTTCAGGTCGCCACCGCCCCGGCGGATATGCAGCCCGCGCCTGCGCCGAATACAGTTATATCAGAACTGCAGTCGGGATATACCATCGGCGATGCCGTAATTCGCCCCGCGATGGTTGTTGTGGCAAAATAAAAATCCCCCGTCGGGGGATTTTTTTTTGGCGATCCCCGCCGGCACGTATCACGGCCGGGCTGGCATGGTGATTGCACCCGGGGTTGGTGTAGGTGATACCTATGCGGCCGGGGACACGCATTTGATTACCATGTCACCAGGATTTGTGGTGCGGGATTATCGCCGCGGCGTTATGCACCGGGGCCGGGGTGATTATCATGTCGGCCTGGGGCGGTGTGGATATTGTGAACAC
>CALDAH010000002.1 GCA_937903135.1 uncultured Alphaproteobacteria bacterium
AGTGCGTATTCTTCGGCGTCGGATACCGATTCGGGGAATAATTTAATCAGCCTGTCTAAATCAATCTCTTCGTATTCTTTTTCCGCGTGGCCGTATATTCGTTTAAATGTTTCTATGCTATTATCATATTTTGCCGCGGCATCACTTACGGCGTATTTCGCCATCTCGACCCGGGCAGACGCCTGGGCGACATCCGTCCGCGTAAGTGTCCCGACCGTCAGCATATCCACGCAGCGGTCGTGATATTCCTGCAATACGCGCTGATTATTTTGATTCAGCCGTAAAATCTCGGCCGTATTCAGAACGTTTATATATGCGTTTATCGCGTTTAATAAAACCTCTTGCTCGGTCGCGTATAATACGGCCTTTTGCGATGCCAGCATACCCTTGGCCGCCTTTATTGCGGCGATTGTTGAAAACCCTTGGAATATATTTTGCTGGAACTCAACACCTATCTGTTTTGGGACATAATCATATGTCTCGGACGATAGCTTTGTTCGCGCGGCGGATATATTCCCCGACAGCCCGACGTATGGCCGCAGCTCGGTCTTGGCCAAATCCAGGTCTGCGCGGGCGGCATCTACTGCGTCGCGCTGACGTGCGATAATCGGGTTATTATCATATACATCCCGCAGCGCAGAATACATATCAGCCATCGCACTGGATGACATCACCGCCGTAACTAAACACCCACAGACCACATATTTTATTTTCATACATTTCCCCTTCGCCGGATTTATAACGTTGTTTTAAATTTCTTTATCGCGATAAACCATATTATCGCCCCGCCGCACAGCATTACCATGCACTGCCGAGTAAAGTATGCAATATCATTACCTTTAAGCATTAGGTTACGCACCATATACGCATAATGACTTAAAGGGTTTGAATAACTAATATATTGCAACACTCGCGGCATGTTTTCCGTAGGAATTATCGCCCCGGATAACATTAGCGCTAAAAACGCTACGATAACAACGCCCAGTAATGCCTGCTGTTGCGTTTTCGTATAGTTCGCCAACAGCACCGATATTCCCGATGCCGGAACACAGAAAACAAAAAAACCGATAATGAACAGCGTCCACGACCCGACGAATGGAATTTTATAAACCATTAAACCTATTGCAACAATTGACATCATAATTATAAATGTTACGGCAATATACGGCAGAACTTTCCCTAAAATAATATCGTATTTAGATATCGGGGCGGATACCAGGGTTTCAATTGTTCCGGTTTCTTTTTCCTTGGTTATTGAAATAGTTATTAATATTAATAACGATAAAAAAACCAAAATCGCGATCAGTGACGGAACGATAAACCATTTAGTATTAAGTTCCGGGTTAAATAATATTCGCAGATCAAATTTAATCGGGGACGCAGGCAATACATACCCAGATTCACCGACCGCCGATAAAACGATCCCCTGCAGATAGCCTTCTATGCTCTGCGCTTTTAGTATATTCATAGAATCAATTAAAATCTGAATCTGGCCGTCCCCGCGGGCGATACTGCGCGTAAGTCCACCCGCCGGTGCGACAATTGCCACGTCTGCGGCGCCGCTTTGCACGGCGGCGACGGGGTCGCGCACGGACGCATCTGCGCGAATAAACCACCCCGACCCGATTGCGTGGTTATAAACCTTTTCCATAACGAAATCACCCGGTGCGACATCCACCGCCAGTCGCAGATTATTCGCCTCCAGCGTGATTGCACCGCTGTATAAAATCAACTGAACGGCCGGCATAACCATAACCGCGATCAGCAGAACCGGATCACGAATCAGGCCTATTATCTCTTTTTTAAAAAATCCCCACAGCTTTTTCATTACTCAAGTGTCCTTTTGAAACGCACCAGGCACGCCGTTAGCATAACCACTGCAATCACGACCAATGCTAAAAACCCGGGCCAGAGATCCGCAATCCCGCTGCCTTTTAAAAACTGATCGCGTGATATATCAATATAAAAACGCGCCGGGAATATTGATGATACGGCCTGATACCCGCGTCCCATATATTCCACGGGGAAAACAAATCCGGATAATACAATCGCCGGCAACAGGCCAACAATACACGCAAATTCAATTGCCACATCCTGCTTATGCGTTGAAACAGATATATATAACCCGATTGCTAAATATCCCAAAATAAACAACAACGTCGCCAGTATCAGAATAATATAACTGCCGACAAACGGAACACCGAATACGACGCGCCCGACGATAAATACCAATACAAACCCGATAAAGCTAAGTATCGCATACGGCAAAACTTTCCCGGCAATAATCTCAAGCGTTGTTGCGGGCGTAGATAACAGCATCTCCATTGATCCGCGTTCCCATTCGCGACATATCGTAAGTGTGGTCAGCATAATCGCAACCAATGCGATTATAACCGCCGTCAGTCCCGGGACAGAAAACCATCGGGAATTAAGTTCCGGATTAAATAAATATCGCGACTGAAATCGCAGCTTTTCCGCAACAGTCCCGCGCGGTATATCGTTTATTTTAAAATACGCGTTTTTGTTTATGGTACGTAAATAATTAGTAACCGCGATAATAGACGAGTTATCAGCACCATCAACCATAACCTGAACCGTCCCGGGCCGATCGCCGGACATCATATCGTGCTCAAAACGCGGCGGGATAACCAATGCGACGCGTGCCCGTTCGGCCACCATTTCATTAAACGCATCATTGGGATTGGAAATATCATATGGCTTAAAATAATTAGAACTTGCAAACGTTTCAACCAGCTTTCGGGAACTCTGGGTGATATCTGCGTCATTATATGCCATATTAATTGACCGAATATTAAACTCAATAGAATTCCCCAGCACCAACACAATCAGCAGCGGCAGCAGCAACGCCATAATTAATGTAAACGGATCACGCAGAATATGCTTAAACTCTTTGGAAAAAATCGCCGCGGCACGACGATATGAAAACGCTATCATCGGTTCTGCCCCTCTACTAATCTTATAAATACATCTTCCAGTGATGGTGTTATCTGGGTTATCGTGAAATATTTTTTATATTTCTTTATCTCTTTATCAGCCTCTATCCCGTCTTTGAAACGTATATGATAGTGTCGCCCGTATGGTTCAAAAATATCTAATATATCGGCCGGCGGGATAACAGGATTTTTTACCCGCGGGGTAAAATTATAAAGTGAATCGCCAAATGTTTTTTTCTTTAATGTATTCGGGGCATCCACGGCAATTAATTCCCCGGCCCGCATTAACGCAACACGGGTACAGTTTTCCGCCTCGTCCATGTAATGGGTCGTAACAAAAACCGTTTTCCCCGACGCGGCCAATGTTTTAATCAGCGACCAAAACCGCTGCCTGGATTTTGGCGCAACGCCGGCCGTCGGTTCATCTAAAAATATAATTTTCGGGTCATGCAACAACGCAACGCACAGTGCAATTTCCTGCTTTATCCCGCCCGGTAAATCTTTAACCACAACCGATAACTTATGACGAAAATCAATAAAATCCAGCAGTTCCCCGCGCCGACGTAAATAGTTATCGCGATCCATCCCACGCAGTGCCGCGGCGAAATCAAAGTTTTCCTTAACCGACATTTCGTCATATAAAGTAAACCGCTGGGACATATATCCCACCTTTTGTTTTATTATATTTTCGCGCCCGGCGATAAATTTTTCACCATCAATCGTAACTGTCCCGCGCGACGCCGGCAGCAACCCGCATAACACGCGAATCGTTGTCGTTTTCCCTGCCCCGTTTGCCCCTAAAAAACCAAATATTTCACCTGTGGCAACACCGAACGACACGTCGCGGACGGCATAAAAATCGTCAAATATTACCGATAAATTACGAACGTCAACGATTAAGTCTTTCATTTACTGCCCCGCTTTAAAAAGAAATCGTCAAACCCGGCCGATTTAGTTTTTTTTAATAACGCCTGCGGCTCACCAGAATCTAAAACATTCCCGTTTTCCATTAAAATAACCTCGCTACAGCGTTCTGCCTCGTCCATGTATGCAGTGGTAATTAAAATCAAAATCCCACTTTCCCGGGCGGCGTGCAGCAAACTCCAGAACTCCCGACGACTAATCGGGTCAACGCCATTTGTCGGCTCGTCCAATAGCATAATCTGCGGCGATCGTAATAATGCACATATCAGCCCCAGCTTTTTATACATCCCACCCGACAGGTGTCCGGCCGGACGCGTTAAAAATTTATCCAGCCGTGCCAGATGCAGCAGCTCTTCTTTTTTTGTTTTATATTCCCTGTCGGGAATTCCATATAACCGGCGAAAGAAATCCAGATGTTCATCAACGGATAAATCCGAATACAGACTTTGACTCTGGGGCATATATGCAATACTTTCGCGAATATCTTCAAAATCCACCGGCGTCCCCGCGCGGGTAAAATTTATATCCCCATCGTCCGTTCGCATCAGCTTTAACAGCGTCCGAAAAAGCGTCGTTTTACCCGCCCCGGCCGGCCCGATAATACCGTACATATTCCCGGGTAAAAAATTCATCGTAACCCCGTTCAGGGCAACGACATCCTTGAACTTTTTTGTAACATTTGAAATATTAATTGCAATATCACTCATTTAACAGCGTGCTTTCAATTGTCATACCGGATTTTAATACCAAATCACTGTTATTAAAACGCACCTTTACACCATATACCAGCCGGGTGCGTTCTTCGCGTGTTTGAACATTTTTAGGAGTAAATTCAGCCTCTTCGCTGATTTTTATAATTTTTCCTGTAAACTTCATATCATCTGCCTCGGGTAAAAAACCTGTAACGGTTTGCCCGACACGCAGTTTATGCAGCATTTCATACGGAACATAAAAATATGCCCATATGTCATACGGATTTGCCAATGATATTAATGCCGCGCCTGGGGCAACAATCTCGCCCGGTTCGCGGAACTTTGTAATAACCATGCCATCAATTGGGGATTTTATTTTACACCATCCCAGCTTTAAATCGTTATCCTGTTTATTGCGTGACATTACATCAAACTCGGCCTGGGACATATGCCCCTTTTCGGCCAGTGCCGTCGCACGCTGATAATCATTATCAATCTGATGCGCTAATACCTTATACGTGTCACAGCTAAGCTCCAGCAACGGGTCACCGACGGAAACTGCGTCGCCCTCGGCGACCGAAAAGCTTGCAATATCAGATGAAACCCTGGCGGCTAAAATTACCTTGGTCGTCTCCAGCGTTCCGGCATAAACAAACGGGCGCGCGGCAATAATATGCTTTACCACCACAAAACCAATTATGGCAATAATCCCCAGAATAACAGATACAGTAATTATTTTCTTTTTCCCGATGGCAAATGAAAACATACTTCCCTCTCCCCTTTCTTATAGATATGCGATGCGGATTTATTCACATTCTCAATCATTATCTATTTTAATTAATTATTACACGTTTGTTTTCATTGCAAAATAAAAAATAGATAAATTATATCTATTTTTTACTTGCAATAGTATTTTTTGCATTGCTGAAAATTATAAGATTAGTCCGGGCCGTAAAAAATAATGCAGATTTTCCCATGGTATAAAAAACCGCCCATCGGGCGGTTTACGTTAAAATCTGTATGACCCAGATAATCTGACGCGGTGCATCTGAATATCTGAATTATGCTGATAGCGGTAATCCAGTCCGACCTGAACACCGACCGCGGACAAGAATTCAACACCGCCGCCGATATTTGCCCATAACGGGTCAATATTTATATCGTAATTAGTATAATCATTCGCGGATGCAAACTTATACTTAGCGGAATCCGGCGCACCCAGTACATCATATTCTATGCCGACCGATGCATATGGGCGGATCTGAAACCATGCAGATGGATAGATACGCTTCTGGGCGGTTAATGAATACCCCGGGGTTAAAATCATATAACCATCTGATTTCAGTGTCATATAATCGTCGCCGGCGGCCTTTTCTGTGACTGAAAATCCGGTATTATATCCAACGCGGGCATATACGTTCCCGACAATATACTGATTCAGCCAGTCATGCAACAGCCCCCATTCGGAAATCAAGCTAAATGCAGTTCCCGTTCCATCAATAGAATCAACATAATTCTGATCACGGGTAACATTTAACACATGAATATCCAAGAATGCATTTCCATAAACACGTGTTTTTGTCCCCAATGTTTTCAGTAAATATCCGCCCAATCCGATATTTGTATCGGCGACGTCAACATCTACGTGTCCTGCAATATATTGCCCTGGCAGATAGCCCAGATCCATCGTATCGGAATTATCACCCGACATGTGCGATACACGCCCCATAAGCCCTAAAATCAGTGTTTCTGATTCCTGCCAATCGTATCCACCTGTGATACTGAAACGATTCCCGCTAACGCTTTTTCCGTCGGCAACATCTTGGTTAAACATACCAAAATCAACATCTGCCCATGCCTTTCTTAAATTACGGTTACGATTCCAAATAAATTCATCAAACATATGATCTTCGGCATCGCGGAACGTGGTATGTTCGTTTAATACAACACTGCCGGCGATCTGTTCAATCTCGCGTGCTTGGAACAATCTGCTAAACCGCGCCAAAGCTTCGCCATCACGCTGCAGATTATAATACTCCATGCGTTTATAAAGCTCATTTGCCATCTGTTCCAGATTTGTCCCTTTAAATATCAGCGGAATTGCCTCAATCGGGGTACGGTTATAGAACTGGGTTTCTTCAAGTCTTCCGAGCAGCAGATTATCCAACGCGCCGGCAGATACATATTCCCCGTGCGTATGTCCGGCCTCGCGTTCTACGATTGGCTGAATTCTGAAAATCTCAACCGGGCCACCAAAACGCGGATCAAATACGATATACAGGCTATCTGGATTTCCATCCCCGTCGGTATCACGCAATGCAATATACGCCGGCAGATCGCTATCCGTGCTGTTATATTTATTCAACGCATCCAGGTAGTTAAAACATAAACTACCATCGGCATTACAGAAATTAACATTCAGATTACGTACCTTGGTCGCTAAATCCTGAATACCGTCATCGGCGTGCAAGAACCAGATTGCCTTACCCGGATTAACGATATCAAAAATATCAATTCCGATCTGCCCGTCTTTAAGTGACGTTAGGTTTGATCCCTGGCCGATATTTTCAACCTGCGATACAAATGTTCCGCCAACCGAGATTAACGGTTTTGCTGCGTCACCTGCAACATTCGTAATCTGCCCCAATGTACTATCATCGGCCAGGCTGACATCTGCCCAGTAATTATATTGCGTGGCCGGTGCATCACTGTTCGCGAATTCGGGTAATATCACCGCGTTAATACGACTGAAATCATTAAATATATAATTCCCGCCAATTGTCATATGTTCCAGTCCGATAAAATCAACATTCCCGGATACATTTCCCAAAACGTTCATATTCAGCCAGTTTGTTATCGGATTAGCACGTATTTGCAAATCTGTTGCGATAATATCCCCGCCCGAGATTATGTTATTTGCATCACGATACCCGATCGTAACATCGCTGGAGTTCAATACCAATGCCCCGGACGATTGTTCAATCCCTTTTACGTTAATTTTTGATGCGGTAATCGCATATGCATCATCGGCAACATTTACCGCCCCCGGGTTCATCGGAGCAATAGAATTATAATTTTGATACAGCATATCCGGTGTTGTAAATACCCCGGCCGATACCAACCCGCGCCCGGCCAATGTTGCCGTTCCCGCGACCATGGTAAAGCTGTCAACCAATGCATCACCCGTCCCGGTATTTAACGTCAACGCGCCACTGTTATTTGTAACAGTTCCCATTTTAACCAGATTTGGATAATCGTTATTAATCGCCCCCTGGGCAAAGATGCTAAGCGTGCCATTATTAACAACATTGCCGATATTAATTGCATTCGGGTTCTGCGCCGCGGCACTGGCCCGCGCTAATAACATCAATATGCCATTATTATCAACATCCCCGGCCGTGATTGTATTCGCGGCAATATCTACGTCCGCAACGTTTGAAACAGTTATATCACCGCCAATATCAAATGCATTGGCAATGCGATAGTCAACCGAATTACCAATCGCGGAAAAATCCCCGCCTGTGGTAATGCTGGCCGCGTTAACGGTTGCACTGTTACGTGTTAAATTCAGTGTTCCCGACCCGGTTCCGCCAACCGCCCCTTGGACTAAATTACCGGCGGCATATATATCACCACTGTTAATAACCGTGGCATCTATGTTTGCAACGCCCGCGGCAACATTTAACGATGCCATATCCAACGACGATGCGG
This sequence comes from uncultured Alphaproteobacteria bacterium, assembly GCA_937903135.1. Taxonomy (GTDB): domain Bacteria; phylum Pseudomonadota; class Alphaproteobacteria; order Rs-D84; family Rs-D84; genus Enterousia. Next base: position 8,282 of record CALDAH010000002.1, read on the forward strand.
CGGTTATATTTAATTGCTGCGCACCGGCCAACAAACGAATCGCACCGGCGGTAACGGTTGAACCGTTAATTGTAAAGTTCTGATAATTATCAACATTTCCAACGGTTACCGCGCCATTTGCAGTTAATTTAGCATTTGCACGGTTTTCAATATCACGGGTTGTGATTGCACCTGCGGTGGAATCAATATTTAACGTCGAACGGTTTGTAATTTTATTATCAAATGTAATATTATTTACCGCATCAATATCTAATAAATTCCCATTATTATTAACCAGGCCCGAGATATTAACACCCGCCGCCGAATTCATAGTAAGTGAATTATTCGTACCAACCGATACCCCGCCGGCCGCGAGTATATCCCCAATAACCGTTTGCAGATTAAATGAATTCGTACCGGTAATAACCAAACCTTTTGCCGGGTTCGTACCGTCAAACCATATTCCATCGGCGATGTTTATATCGCCCTTGTTCGCGGTTATATTCGTACCGCGCGCAATAATCTTTGCGTTATTTTCAGTCAAAGCCCCAACATTAGACACCCCGGCAACGATATCAATAATACCATTATTCAGTGCCTGGACGTTCCCTGTCGCGGTAAATGTTGCCGCTGATGAATTACCAAATATAAACGTAGATAAATTTTCGGCAGTAACATTCCCGCTATTGGCGGCCGATGTCCCAACGACTATCTGATTTGCGGAAAACTTAACCCCACGGGCGGTATTTGCATCCCCCGCATAGATATTCCCATAAATATTAATTGCACCGTTTTCAGATATTAATTCAACCGGTGTTCCCGTCGCGGCAATATTTACATTCCCGCCCCCGATTGCGTTATTTGCACTAAGTGTAACGTCACCACTTATTTGTATATTTCCGCCGACGGTTAATTTATTTATTGCCGGCAACAGGTTAAACGCCCCGCCGCCCATAACAGATAAACCGTTGGTAATTGCCGCAGACTTAACCAATGAATTAAGATTAACAACACCGCCTGTTACGGTCAAGTTTCCGATATTTATTCCCCCGCCGGCCGTATCTGATCCGAATATATTTGTCGTACCGCTGTTATTTAACAGTGCACCGTTGATATCAATCTGGCGTGCTTCGATCGTTGTTTCGCCGGTGCTATTGGTCAGCGATCCGTTGATTGTAATAATACCACTCTCGTCGGTATAGGATTTGATATCCAACCGCGTTCCATCATTAACAACAGATTGTAAATCAACGCGGTTACCGTTTAAAACCATTGCATCGCCGCTGTTAACAACCGTCCCGCCGACAGTTAAATCATCCGCCGAAACAATATTTGTCGTTGTCCCGGTAAGTCCTGTAATCCCGCCTAGGATATTAATGCCGTGCAATGCGCCGGGGTTTCCAGCATCTGCGACGCCCGTCGCGGTAACATTAATCGTTCCGCTTTGATTTAATACCGACTGGGCCGTTACCGATAACGCCTGCAGATTCATATTTGCATTTGGATTTCCCACGCCATTAATAATATCAATATATTTGGTTACCCCACCATCTTGGCCGGTATAGTTTATTGCACCATTTCTGACAATTAACGAAAAATTATTCAGATTATTTGAAAAAACCTGCATCCATCGGTTCATAGATGTCCCGGCCCCGAATACTAACGTCCCTGTATCCAGTTCAAAAGTATTGCTGTTTTGCATACCGGTTAAGATAAAACCGTTCGCCAGATTGGTTTCACCCTTTACATTAATATCCAGATTTCCTGAATTTATAAATGATGCATTTGTTGTTGCGTCGCCACCACTTACCGTCAGGTTATCCGCATTAATTACCATCGTAGCGTCGTTCGAATCGTTTTTCATCGTTCCATCTACGACGATATTTACGACATCAGGCGTTGCACCCGAATCGTTTATACGACCAATTTCCATTAATGTACCGGAATTTTCAATATTACCTGTACTGTGTATATCCCCGGATGATTTTATTGCCATTGTTCCGGTAATATTTTGAATTGTCCCGGAATTAATTCCGCCTGCGGTTATATTGCTCTGTGCATTACCGTCGGCAATAAACTGTTCCATAACCAGCTGCCCGGTGGATGTAATATTATTATTCCCGGCCGTTGAATTAATTGCCCCGGCGGTAATTGATTCGGCATTAATTGTTAAATCGGCGGCACTGCTAATCGCACCGGATGTAAAGTTATTTATTCCCTTGTTAATTGTTAACGCGCCGTTTGCATTAATCGCCCCGAGTGTCAGATTAATCTCAGTACCCGTTGACAACGCTTCTATTGCGAGAGTGCGCCCTGTGGTTATGCTAAGGTTATTAGAGATATTAATATCCCCGTCTGATTGAATTGTATATGGCGATTCGGTGTTTTCTTCTACGTAAATTGTTCCGTCCGGGTTTACGGGCGTCCCGCTGTTAACCCCGATCAGTAGATTATTTGCGGTAATTCCACCACTGCCGATTGCCAACCCTTTGCCGGATTCAACGGCGACATAGGTTTCGGTTGGAACGTTTAATTCCTCTGCGCTATATGCATTTCCGGCCCCGGGATTAATTGGCGGCAACGGTACATCAACAGCGGCGGCGGGCGTACCAAATGGGACTAAACAACAAATAAAAGAAATTAACTTTTTCATCATATTTTTATTTCATTCTTATTTAATTTGTGATTATATTGTTGCACAAATTGGTTACTTAGCCAAGTTAAAAATACAGAACAAGGTACTAAAATTTTAGGAATAAGGAGAAACGTTATGTATTCTATAAAAAAAGTACACGCCCGTCAGATTATGGACAGCCGTGGGAATCCAACAATTGAATGTGATATTGTATTAGATGGCGGCGCAATGGGCCGTGCAGCTGTTCCATCGGGTGCATCCACGGGTAGCTTTGAGGCACTGGAACTGCGCGACGGCGGCAACGCATATATGGGCAAAGGTGTTTTAACCGCAGTAAAAAATGTAAATGAAATTATTGCCCCGGCAATTATTGGCATGGACGCATCTGCCCAGACGGAACTAGATGAAAAAATGCTGGCACTGGACGGGACACCGAACAAAGACAAACTTGGTGCGAACGCGATCTTGGCTGTATCATTGGCGGCGGCACATGCGGCGGCGAATCAAAAACACGAACCTTTATATAAATATATTGCATCTGTATATGGGAATTCTAATCCGAATGTATTACCGCGCCCGATGATGAATATTATTAACGGCGGTGCACACGCGGATAACGGCCTGGACGCCCAAGAATTTATGATTATCCCGAATGGTGCAAAATCTGAATTCGAAGCGATTCGCATGGGCAGCGAGATTTTCCATAACCTAAAATCCATATTAAAGAAAGGCGGCAATTCAACCAACGTCGGCGACGAAGGTGGATTTGCACCGAACTTTCATTCCTGTGCCGAAGCATTGGATACAATTATCGCCGCGATAAAGGCTGCCGGCTATATCCCGGGCGAACAGGTATCAATTGGCCTGGACGTTGCATCATCTGAATTCTATAAAGACGGCGTTTATGAATTCGAAGGCAAAAAATTATCATCCGATCAAATGATTGAATTCTATGAAAAATTAATCGCCGATTACCCGATTATTTCAATAGAAGACGCATTAGCCGAAGAAGACTGGGACGGCTGGAAGAAACTAACCGATGCGATTGGCGATAAATGTCAACTGGTCGGCGACGATTTATTCGTAACAAACCCGGTTCGCCTGGAAAAAGGTATTAAATCGGGCGTTGCAAACGCAATTTTGATTAAGGTTAATCAAATCGGTTCTTTAACCGAAACATTGCGCGCGATTAAAATGGCCCAGGATGCAAACTATGGCGTTATAATCTCGCATCGCAGCGGCGAAACCGAAGATACAACTATCGCGGATTTAGCGGTCGCGACAAACGCCGGCCAGATTAAAACCGGTTCTATGTCACGCACAGATCGTATGGCAAAATACAATCAGTTAATTCGCATAGAAGAAGAACTGGACAAATCCGCAAAATATGGTTTATAATCCATACCAGAATGAAAAACAGGAGGGGTGTTATCAACAAGCACCCCTTTTATATATCATATATGACAATAGTAACTGCTTTTTTACTGGCTCTAAAATATATCGCGGCGACGATATTATTAATAATGGTTATACTCGCGCCGGCATGGATTGCACAACAGACTAAAAAAGACAAAACAGAAATGGCAATTGTTCGCATCAGCAGCTGGCTGCTGTGCTGGACCGGCCTGGGGTGGTTTGTTGCATTATTTCGCGCGACAAAAAAATAAACCGCCCGAAATTTGGGCGGTAATTTTATAAACGCAAGTTCTATTCTTCGTCGTCAATTTCATCGTCATCAATTTCAACGGCATTTAGATCTATTTCCTTTGGCACGCCTAAAATATCTTCTATTTTTTCGGATGCGGCATCTAAATCAATTTTATGCAATACGGCAAATTCCTGGGCCATACGTTCCAGTGCACGAACATATAACTGACGCGCCGAGAAAGTCATCGTATCGGCCGCACTGCGCCGCTGCAGATCACGAACAACCTCGGCCAGTTTCATCGGGTCGCCGGAATTAATATTTTCCTCGTACTGTGCGGCACGACGTGCCCAGATCATACGTTTCGCCCCGGCCTTACCCTTGGCGACTGATATTGCCTCGTCCATCTTTTTTGCAGATGTTAACGGACGCAGTCCGGATATTTCGGCCCGTTCCAACGGTACGCGCAGCGTCATATGATTGCGTTCAAAATCAATTACCAACATTTTTATTTTTTGGTCACCGATTGTCTGTTCTTCTATGCGTAACAGCTTTCCGACCCCCTGGGTTGGATAAACAACATACTGACCTGTCTTAAAATCTATTTTTTTACTTGGCATATTCAGATACCCTTTTACGGTTGCCATTCTCTTCCAATGCGTTGTATTATACCATAAAAAACGAAAAAAACAAATAATTGACTAAAAAATAAAAATACCCCGAAATATCGGGGCTTTTTTTATCGCGACAACCGGCGCAAAGACCCGCCCGTTCGGCGAATACTGGACGCTGCGCCGCCAAACGATGACTTATTTTCCGTGGAACATACCCATTCCCCGTTATGCAAAATTGCCGTCATACCGTTTTCACATACCGGTTTTTCCAATTGCCACGCAAAGCATCCGCCGCGATTAACAGATTGAAATGTCGCATTATCTGCCCCGCCACGTGTATACGCCCCGTATTCAGGATTCCATACCCCCGGGGTTTCGCCATTACACCATTTACGTTCCCCAAAGCATTCAATACACGTCCCGTTTACATCACATATTTCCACCGGGCCGGCGGTATCACGATAACCGGAACGCGCTGATCGGCCGCTGCCCATGGCGTTTCCCGTTTCCAAATCACGACACCACAGCTTTTGACATTCGGCCGCGGCAATACCATCAATTTTATTATGATTGGTTAAAATATACCCTGCCCCGCATGACGTAAATGCCGCGAATGCAGTGCTGTATGAAAAAAATAAAACAAACAAAGAACAGATAATATGTTTCATTTATAAATTCTCTTTCCGTTTGTATTTTACACGTTTTGTATAAAAAATCCAAACAGTTTTTACTGCCCCAGCCCCGCCGGTGAAAAACGTCCGATATTATTAAATAACTCTTCTATGGCGTTTAGTTCAATTGCGGCCGGGATTTGTGTTTCACCGTCGGCGATCATAACATTTGGTAAATCTTTGTCACGTAAAACCTGGGTTCGCAGAACGCGGTTATTTTTCACCCAGGCCAGCAACACAGTCTTATTACTGTATGTTTTTGGCAGCGGGCCACGATAATTTTCATCCGCGCCGTAATAAATCCAAACCTCGTCCCCGTAAATAGTTTTAACCTGCGGTGCGCCGATTTTTTCATCCAGATCCGCGGTCGTTTTAACCGCAGCGGCAACGTCATCCAAATCCATTGGAAATACATAACCGCGATGCTTGGTCTGGAACGTACATGCGGATAAAACGAACAAACAAATAAATACTATCTTTTTCATAATAATAAATGTACAATATATCCCCTATGAAATGCAATCAAAAAGATTAAAAAATTCTTGACACATTAATATTTTCGGAAATAATATTTACAGTTTACAGGAGCAGACATGTACAACGGATCAGAACCACTAGAACTATTATATCTTCGCAATGGCAACGATTTAAACATCGCCCGCTTAGAAAAGATAAGAAACGCCGCCGGCCGCGAATATACTATATTACACGCCAACGGCCGAGAATATATTGCAGTATCGGACCAGCGTGCCCAGTTTAAATGCGCACCGGGTATGGTATTATTTACATATTCAAGCACGATAATAAACCCGGCCAATCTAGGCGATAATAAATCCCGGATAATTCCATCGGGAACATTTATGGCAAATACATCCGACGGGTCATTTGCAATGACAAATAACCCGGATACAGCGACTGTATTCAACGAACTGCTAAATAAACTATATAAAATAAATGGCCAGTCTATATACCACTATTCACGTGTTATAACCACGTTTGAACCGGCAATTAATAACGGTATAACCGGCCAGATTGATATAACAAAAGTTTTAATGCAGAGAATTAAATACTTTGCATTACGTGAATATAATCGTTAAAAAACAGCGGGAAATTCCCGCTGTTTTTTTATTTTACCCCTGTCCGTTTTCTTTCTTGTTCGGCATAGACTGCATCGCGAAATGCGCGATATATTTTTTCAATTCGCTTTTATAACGATTGTTATCTTTTGCCATGTCAACCAAATGCTCGTAATTCGGATTTGCTGCACGGGCCGCACCAAATCTGCGTTCGGTTTTCAAGAAATCTTCCAGCGGCGCCGGGTTATCAACACTTGAATCCATCATTAACGGATTCTGGCCCGATCCGATTAATCGCGGATCAAAACGATACAGCGGCCACGCGCCGGTCTGAACCATCTGGGATTGATGTTCCGGCCCGTTCTGCAGTGCATAACCGTGCGCAATACACGGGGCATATGCCAATATAATTGACGGCCCGGGGTAGCTTTCGGCTTCGCGGAATGCGCGTATGGCCTGGGCCTGATTTGCCCCCATCGCAACCTGGGCAACGTACGCGCCGGACATCATTGCGATCATCCCCAGATCTTTCTTGGCGTGTTCTTTGCCGCCGATGGCAAATTTCATACTGGCCCCGAACGGCGTAGATTTTGACTGCTGCCCGCCAGTATTTGAATATCCCTCTGTATCCAATACCAAGATATTTATATTCTCACCGCTATGCAATATATGATCCAGGCCACCATACCCGATATCATATGCCCATCCGTCGCCACCGATAATCCATACGGATTTTTCAACGATTTCCCCGACTAAGCTTTCGGCCATACGGGCACGCGGATCATTAATTCCGGCCAATGTTTTACGCAGATCCGATGCAATTGCACGCTGACGCGCCGCGTCTGTTTCTTTAAAGATATCCTCAACATTCGGGATATTTAATTCGAACAAAAGCCCTTTTAATGTATCGCGTTTTTGATTTAATGCCAAACGCATCCCCAGCCCGTATTCCGCGTTATCCTCGAATAACGAATTAGACCACGCCGGCCCGCGTCCCGCGGCATCACGTGTCCATGGTGTTGTCGGCAAATTCGCCCCGTAAATAGACGAACATCCCGTCGCATTTGCGACAACCATCCGATCACCGAATAAATGCGCCAGCATACGAACATATGGTGTTTCGCCGCACCCCGCGCACGCGCCCGGGAATTCAAAATAATGCGGCAACAGCTCTACGTGCTTTGGTATATTCAGGTTAAGCTTTTCGCGCGGCATATCGGGCAATTTTTCGGCCGCGTCAAATGCCGCCTGATTTTTTGCCGCATCCGCGAACGGGACCAGTGCCAGTGCCTTTACCGGGCAGTTATTAACGCATATATTGCACCCGGTACAATCCGCCGGTGATATGTTCAGCGTGAAATACATATCTGCCCCCAGTTCCGGTGTTTTCATCGGAACGACGATTATGCCATCGGCACGTGCCGCATCAGCCTGTTCGGGGGTCATAACCTTAATCCGAATCGCGGCATGCGGGCACAGCATGGCGCATTTACCACACTGAATACATTTAGATAAATCACACGTTGCAACCCTGTCGGATATTGCGCGTTTTTCATACTTAGCCGTCCCGACCGGATACTGACCGCCGCCGAATTGGCCGTCTATGCGAAAACGCGATACCGGGATACTGTCCCCGCGCTGTGCGGCAATTTCCCCCAGTGTCCCTGCGATTTCCGCAGGCGCATCGGCCGTCATTGCCGGCACGAAATCAGGCGCAAAGTTTGAAACCGACGACGGCAATTTGTACTCGGTTAAAAATTCCCCTGCCCGGTCAACTGCGGCCCAGTTGGCCTCTACGACATCCATGCCTTTTTTCTTATATGTTTTTTCAATCGCCGCCTTGGCCGCATCGGCCGCCACATCCGGATTAATAACATCGGTCAGGTTAAAGAAATTTAACATAATAAACGTATTAATTCTATTCCCCAGCCCCAGCTCGGCCGCGGCGCGATTCGCATCCAGGAAATAAACCTTTGCGCGCATTCTGATTAAATGTTCCTGACTATCGCGCGGCAGATTTGCAAACGCCACATCCGGCGCCATGGATGTATTAATCATAACCGTCCCGCCCGGGCGCAGACCACGGAATATATCAAACCGCTGGGCAATCATAAAATTAGAAACGCTAATAAAATCCGCGACCTCTATTAAATACTGGCTTTGGATCGGTTTATCCGAAAAACGAATATGCGACGCGGTCAGCCCGCCTGATTTTTTAGAATCATAAACAGCGTATGACTGCGGATACAGATCAGAATTTTCCCCGACAATTTTTACGATATTTTTAACCGCCCCAACCGTCCCATCAGACCCGATTCCATATAAAATTGCGGTTTTAAACCCTGGATCTTCTACGGCGAACGCAGGGTCTGTTTTCAGCGACAGCCCCGTCAGGTCGTCATCAATTCCAACGGTAAAGTCATGATGCAGCGTGGCCCGCATCAGGTTTTCGTATACCGCCTTTACGTCGCGTGGCTTAAACTCTTTTGACCCCAGTCCATATCGGCCACCGAATACCTCGGCCCGGTCGCCAATAACTGTTTTTACATCCTGATATAACGGCTCGCCGATACTGCCCGGTTCTTTTGTTCTGTCCAATACGGCGATTCTTTTTACTGTCGCGGGCAACGCATGTAAAAACGCATCGCGTGGGAATGGGCGATATAAATGAACCTTTACCAGCCCGATACCGCGCGGCAGATGCGGTAATGTTTCCTCGATCGTTTCGCATGCACTGCCCATGGCAACGATAACATTTTCCGCCGCCGGATCACCGACATAGTCCACCAGGTTATATCTGCGCCCGGTAAGCTCTGCGAACTTATCCATACACTGCTGAACAACCTCTGGCGTTTTGATATAGAGTGGGTTTGCCGCCTCGCGCCCTTGGAAATAAACGTCCGGGTTCTGGGCCGTTCCGCGAATCGTTGGGTTATCAGGCGTCATGCCGCGGGCACGATTTTCTAAAATTAAATCATCGGGCAGTAACGCATGCAAAACATCGTCATCAATACGCGTTAGCATGGATTCTTCGTGACTGGTCCGGAATCCATCAAAGAAATGCAGGAACGGGACACGTGTCCGCAGCGTTGCGGCATGGGCGATTGCCGCCATATCGTGGGCCTGTTGCACATTATGACTCGACAGCATCGCAAACCCTGTTGAACGGACGGACATAACGTCGCTGTGATCGCCGAATATTGACAGCGCATGCGTTGCCAATGCGCGCGCAGCAACGTGCATAACGAACGGTGTCTGTTCCCCTGCAATCTTATACATATTAGGGATCATTAATAACAACCCCTGGGATGCGGTAAACGTGGTGGCCAATGCCCCCATCTGTAACGCGCCGTGCATTGCGCCGGCGGCCCCGCCTTCTGATTGCATTTCAATTATCTGCGGTATTGCGCCCCAGATATTCTTTTTATGCTGAAACGACCATTCATCCGCCAGTTCCCCCATGGTACTGCTTGGCGTAATTGGATAAATCGCCGCAAAATCTACACATCTATAGGCAACATCGGCCGCTGCCCAGTTTCCATCAACAATTAACTTTGCCATTTGTTTTCTTCCTTCGAATTAATACCGGATGAATAATAGCCACAATTTATACCTAAGGCAAGAGTTTGTTAAAAACACACCTTGACAAAAGCCCTATTTAAGTCTATATTAGTTATACATAAGTCAAGCGGCAATAACCAAAGGAGCTCGCGATGACCTTTACCGAACTAGCACAGCAGATTTCAGATGAACGGCTGGGCCAAATAATAAAACAAGGCAGCAGCTTCGTCCCGGACGGGCCGTGGGAATTCGGGGTTCAGCGCGCATGGGCAACACTCCAAAGCCAGGCCGAAAAATATAAAAGCATCACAGCCGCAAAAAAGAACCCCACAATTATTATTACAGACGATATAGTACCTACATATTCAATTACCCCTGTTATAAAACCCATAGCCGACCCGCTAAAACGCAGGGATTTATTCGTAAAATTTACAGATATTTATATTCAGGATACATTTTATAACAAAAGCAACGGAAAAATTGCAGGCTTTCGCCGCCGTATTAACGAGGCGATTTCCGACGCCCGGCAATGCGCCGAAAGCACCCTGGACTTTGCAATAGTAGGAGCTGCTTCCAATAACCTGCCAACGATATTCATTCACATTGACTGCCCGGATAATATTGTTTATCCGAACGCCGAGAGTATTATTGAAACCCTGCGGTCCGCAGTCAAAAGTGGAATTCAAATTGAATTACGCAATAATCGCACACCGAACAGCGCGATATCGGCCATTATTCAATCAATCGCCGGACGCGAACGCTAATAAAAAACGGGGCAAACGCCCCGTTTTTTTATTTCTTTTTATCTGATTTTTTTGAATCATTTTTTTTATCCGTGCCCGCATCCTGATTGTCCGCGGCATCACCTAATGGGCTATTATCCGCCGCCACGTCCGCGGCCGCCGCGGCATGGGATTTAAGTTTTGACATGGCGCAAACCATATCCATTGCACGCTGCAGCTGGTAATCCAGGGCGTCTTTTTCCTCGTCTGTTAATTCTTTTTCTGCCCCGTCATCGGATTTTTTATCATCCTTGTCCTTTTTCTTGCTAACGTCGTTTTTTAATGAATTCTTAAACGACGCTTCTGAATACATACTCTGTCTTTTTTCTAAAACCTCTATCTTGCTCTGCAATACCTCTACGTCCGGCGTAATCCCTTCGTTTTGAATAGACCGACCGCTTGGCGTATAATACCGCGCGATTGTAATATGGATCGCGGTCCCGTCGCCCAGTGGCTTTTGCTGCTGAACGCTGCCCTTGCCAAAGCTCTGTGATCCCATAACCAGCGCACGGCCATTATCCTGCAACGCGCCGGCGACGATTTCCGATGCCGATGCCGAACCGTGATTTATTAACACAACCACGGGTTTTCCGCCCGCCATATCCCCGGGCCGCGCATAGCTGCGTTCAATATCCGATTTTTCCTTACCACGCGTAGATACGATCTCGCCCCCGTCCAGGAATGCGTCCGATACATCAATCGCGGCGGTTAAATACCCCCCGGGATTATTTCGCACATCTAACACATACCCGATAACCTTTTTCTTCTCCAGCGCGGTTATTGCATCGCGCAGTTCTTTGGCGGTCGTCGCCCCGAAATCAGATATACGAATATATCCTATTTTTTGATCATCGTCATCGGCATTTGCGATATTTTTTTCTTCAAACTTAACAGATTTAACCTTAATAATTGCACGTTTTAGTGTAATATCACGTGGTTCTGCGCCATCGGATATAACGGTCAGCTTAACCTTTGTCCCGGGCCGACCCTTCATTTTTTTTACGGCCTGATTCAGGGTTAAATCAAACACCTGATCCCCGTCAATATGTGTAATATAGTCCCCGGCCTTAATCCCGGCCTTTTCTGCGGGCGTATCGTCAATTGGGGATATTACGCGAACTGCCCCGCGGTCGCTGGTTATCTGAATCCCCAGACCGCCGAATTCCCCGTGGGATTTTTCGCTAAATTCCTTAAAATCATCCGCCGATAGATATGATGAATGCGGATCCAGCGCCCCGAGCATTCCGTTCATTGCGGCCTCAAGCATCTTTTTTTCGTCGGCTTCTTCCACGAAGTTATCCCGGGCGACCTCGAATACCAGTGCCAGTTTTTTTAGCTCTTCGTAAATCTGTTCATCGGTTAAATGAACCACGGGTTCTTTTTTAACCTTTTCTGCGCCGAATGCCATAACCGGTGTGATTAATACAACTAATAATAACAGTTTTTTAATCATATGCCTTTCCCCTTGCCATATAATATTTAAATATAAATAACAGATAAACCATAAAACAAAACCTGCGTCACCGCAAGCCTGTTTTTATAAGAATAACAATAAAATATAAAATTTACCGCATCAGAGAATTTTTACGAACAATTTCCCCATATTCGAGCCCGATTGAATCTGCAAAATAAAATGCGTCTGGGAATTCAAAATCACCACGAACCGTTTCCCCCAGGTTATATGGTATATCAATATATTCGCCGTGTTCATCAACGAATTGATCAAATGTTAAATCCAACCGTTCCCCCGACCGAACATGTTCCAGCCATGCATGAGTCCCGTAATTTCGCAGGTTTCTAAATTGCCGAAATGCCCACTGTTTTGACCCATCAGACGAAACGAAAATATTTGCCCATACATAGCTAGCCACGACACAAAAACCGGCCGAGAACAATGCATGTGATGAATATAATTCTTCAAAATCATTATTTAATATGTGCCGACGAATATTTGGATTACGAAATGCATCACGGAAACGTTTAACTGTCTCGGCGATATCATACGGCGTACTTTGCACAACAGCCGCAGACATATTTGATGCATAGTTAATAAGCTTTTGCGTCGCAATATCGTATTTTTGTATTTTATCTTGCATAAAAAAACTCAATGTTTGGATTAGGCATATATTTTACCATATTTTTAATCGTTTTTCTCGTATTTGTCAACGCCAATAAAAACGTTCCTTTAGATTCAGCGTTATAAAATCAGCAGTGCTTGCGGCGGGCTGGCAACTACTCCTTAAACAATCGGGCCGGATCAACGGCGGCGTTACCGCGGCGTACCTCCAGATACATCTCGGGCCGATCAGGATTCATCCGACCGATCGGTTCGCCGGCCAAAACCTCTTGCTCCAGCGCGACGTCAATATTCCCAAGGTTAGTCATAACGGTATTATATCCGTTTTTATGTGACATAATCACAACCTTGCCGAATCCGCGGAATGCATCTGCAAATTTAACCACACCATCGGCCGGGGCCATTACCAACGCATCACCGCGCGTACGAATGCGCCATCCGTCCGAAACCAGCCCCAGCGCCGTTTTTTCACCATAGCGAACGACCACACGACCACGCACCGGCAGATTCAGACGACGACGCGAAAAACGCGCATCACTTGACATCTTTGAACTGCCGACGCCGGCCGATAGCTCGGATATGCTTTTGGCGCGATTTGACAGATCACGTAATTTCTTTTGCAGTGCCGCCTGCTCGTTTTTCAGCTTTTCATTCTGGGCACTGCGCGTGCGCAATAATTTATCCAACTGATTCTTTTCCTTTGCATAACGTTTCGCGCTGCGATCCAGCTTTTCTTTTTCTATCGCACGCTGATTTCGCGCCTCTTCCAGGTCACGGATTTTTTCATTCGCAGATTTAATCTCTTCGTCAAAACGTTCGGCCGCGCCTGATAATACCGCGGACGTTAAAACATATTCATGCATCGTTGCCGCGTCAAAACTCGGGTGGGCGGCGACAAACAAAATACTGGCCGCCGCATCGGCAATTCGTTCCTGGTTTTTAACCAATTCCCGCGATAGTGCGTCAATCTCGGCATCCAGTTCCGATATTTTACGCGCGATATTACTGCGCTGTTCTTCCAGTGAACTTACCTGATCCGCGGCACGAACTAGTTTCTTTTTTGTCTGGGCAATATCCCGATCGGATGTTTTTACCTGCTGGGTTAGTTTTTTATTTTCCTGCTCGGTTTTTTTAATCTGTGACTGAATCTGGGATAACTCTGTTGCGGCCCGGGCCGTATATCCGCCCGCCGCGGTGATAAATACAGCAATTATAATTAAACGAAAAAATCTGAAAATCCCCAATTCCATTTCTGTGATATTCTATCAGTAACGAAAAAAAAATGCAATCACAGCCGGCAAATAAAAATCGGGCATATCTGCCCGATATTAGTGCGTAATTACACGGATGAATATTTTCTTGCCCTTTTGAACCATAATCTCGTTCGCGCGGGCAACAATATATCGTGGATCGGTAATCTTTTCCCCGTTAATCTGAATTCCGCCCTGTTCTACCATACGGCGTGCCTCGGACTTGGATGCGAATAAACCGATCGCGACCAATAAATCCAATACCCCCATATCCGCAGGCATATCTAAATCAAACGTCGGGGCGTTTTTCGCATCCCCGCCACCAAATAATGATACCGCGGTTTCTGCGGCCGCCACGGCGGCGGTTGTGCCGTGTGCAATCTCGGTCGCGGCGAACGCCAGACGCTTTTTCGCCTCGTTTAATTCTGCGCCCTGCAGCGCGGATAAACGCGCGATTTCATCCAACGGAATCTCGGTAAATATTTTTAAGAATCGTTCAACCAGATCATCGGGCGTATTACGAAAATATTGGTAATATTCATACGGCGACGTTTTATCTTCGTTTACCCATATTGCATTCCCGGCGGATTTTCCAATCTTGTTCCCGGCGGCATCGGTAATCAGCGACGTGGATAAAACAAATGCTTCCTTGCCCAGTTTTTTGCGGATCAGCTCTATGCCCATAATTGCATTTCCCCATTGATCCGCGCCACAGGTCTGTAAAATACAGCCGTATTGTTTATAAAGGGTTAAAAAATCAACGGCCTGGAACGTCATATAGTTAAATTCCAAAAACGTCATACCATTATCCAGGCGTCGTTTTACACTTTCCATTGATAACATACGCGGGACGGTAAAATCTGTTCCGAAATCACGCAGAAAATCCAGATGGCTGTAACCGCGCATCCAGTCATAGTTATCAACCATAATTGCATCAGACGGCCCGTCGCCAAATTTAAAGAACTTAGAATATGATTTTTTTAACCCTGCGACATTTTTTGCCAAAACTTCTTCGGTCATCATCGGGCGACCGGAATCACGTCCGGACGGATCACCAATTCGTCCCGTTGCGCCCCCGACCAGTGTTATCGGACGGTGTCCGTATTTTTGCAGCCAACGCATCATCATAACCGGAACCAGATGCCCGACATGTAACGAATCCCCGGTCGGATCCGACCCCAGATATGCAGTAATTCGTCCAGCATTTAATGCATCACGCAGCCCATCCATATTAGATGATTGGTTTATAAACCCACGCTGTTCCAATTCATTTAATAATTCATTTTGCATATATTTACCCTTTGCCATGAATAATAGCAAAGTTTTCCATGATATGCAACCTGGGAAATCTAAAAACTATCGTGATATTGCGCGTGAATAATCATTAACCAATGCACGACGCATATCCGAAAACAGGCGATTAAAGTCTTTGTATTCGCCGCCGCGGGTTTTATATGGGACGCGCCCAACGGATTTATATCCCATGGTTTCAAATCCGGCCGTGCCATCCGGATAGAAAAAGAATACCAATCGCGCCCGCCCCGAGTCTGAGGGCAGCGCAATATCGCCGATATCATTCGGGTCACAGGTTGGCGTAATATTTATGAAATCGCCAAACCACGAATATATTGGCATATCGTTAAATGAAAACGAACATATCTGCGTATCGTAATTAAAATCAACGTTTGATACGTGACTATTTCTTATTACGCCACGCATAAAAAATTCATACGAGTCTGTAAAAGAAAAACTTTTAAGCGCGATTTTACGCGATAATTTACTATTACTGCTAATCTTCTCGGCGATATTGGTAAACCATTTTGCAGACTGTGCCGGGTGAATTTTATCGTCAACAGATACACATAAATCCAATGAATTACGAACCAGGTGTTCCCGACGCAGGGTTTCCAGGATCTTTGACCAGTGTGATTTAATATATTCCGGTGAATATCTTGAAAAATATTCATTTACCAACGGATCTTCTGCATCCATTAACAGCGGGGCACGCAGGCCGCTTAGCATTTGTAAAATCTCGTCCGATTTGTTTTTATCCGTAATCCATTGGCCATTTGTTTTTAAATGCGCACGGATTTGATAATCCAATGCCCCCTGGATTGTATGTTCAAGATATTTCACAGGTGTCGTGAAAATTTCCCCGCCGGAAAACACAGCCGCTTCGTTATAGTTATCCAGATTTGAAAACTCATTTATATAATAATGAACATCATCGGCCGGGATAAAATCCTTGGCCTTGCAGACCTTTCCCTTATTCATATAACAACCCGGGCATGCCAGATTACATCCCCGCGTTAGATAAAAAACCACCTCTGCATCATACTTAGAATCAAAGTTATCGGCCAATTGCGATACCTTTTTATCAAACGCATTCAGCGCACTATGATTAAAATATCCAGTCATCACAGCCCCTCTTTATTGACAAATATAATAGCGCGGTCACAGTTTTTGTCAACACAAATATTTATGATTAATAAAAAATCCGGCATACGCCGGATTATTTTATAATAGATGAAATTAGCCTAACATCTTAGCAACTTCATCGGCCAGATTATCTTCGGCCTTTTCAATGCCTTCGCCCAGTACATAGTACGCGAAACCGGCCAATTTACCACCAGCTTCGGCGACAACATCTTTTACTGTTTTGGATGGATCCATAACGAACGGCTGTTCTTCCAGTACGGATTCAGCATAGTATTTATTAATACGTCCCTGAACCATTTTTTCAACAACCATATCTGGTTTCCCTGCTGTAACGCCGGATTCAATAAATACTTTCTTTTCGCGTTCAACTGCAACCGGATCAACGTCAGCAATTGTCATAAATTCCGGACGATTAGCCGCGATGTGCATTGCAATCTTTGCACCGATTTCATCAATTTTATCCGAATCCCCGTTAATTGCAACGGCAACGCCGATCTGGCCCATGCCGGGAACTAATGCGTTATGAACATATGTATAGATATGATCACCTTCAACCTTTGCAATACGACGCAGGTTCATATTTTCGCCAATTGTTGAAATTGTTGCAGCGATATCATCTTTTACTGCGGCCAATGTTGAATCAAAATCACCTTTTAATTCCATTGCACGTGCAGCAACATCTGCGACCAGCTTTTGGAATTTTTCGTTTTTCGCAACAAAGTCAGTTTCGGCGTTTAATTCAACAACACATCCCATACCATCGCATTTAACAACGGTAACTAATCCCGATGCTGCGACGCGACCGGCTTTGGACGCTGCCTTTACAATACCTTTTTGACGTAACCAATCGGCAGCCGCTTGAACATCACCGTCTGTTTCGGTTAATGCTTTTTTACAATCCATCATACCTGCGGATGTTTTTTCACGCAGTTCTTGGATTAGTTTTGCTGTGATTTCTGCCATTGTTTTCTCCTTATTTTTTATCTGCTGTTTTCTAATTGTACAGATTTTTTAGCATGGATTATATTTTCAGCACGATTAAGTGCATCTGCGTACAAATTGCAAATCGGCCCGCGTAGTTTGCGCGATGAATCAAATCCGATAAAACCGATATTATCTTTATTATCTGTCGCGATACATGTATACATATGAATTCCGTTAATAGTCTTAACCGGGAACATATTATACACAGCACCATTTGCATTATATGTAAACGCAGGCTTATTTGCGGACGACTTTACTGCATCACGTGCGAATGTTGCAGATCTCTCTTTGTCATAGACAAGCTCATCTGCAGGCAAAACCTGCAAAATATATGCATATATTTCCAACAGAGCTTTTTTAGTCGTATTTTTTTCAACTTTCATTATTTATCCGCTTTTTCTGCTAATTTCCCACGACGTTCTGCACGTGCTTCTGATGTTTTTGATTTAACGCGTGCTTCTTTTTCTTTTAAATCTGCTTCGAATTCATCTGCCGCGGCCGCTTTCATATCTGATTCAACCTTTTTACCGGCTGCGCCGCCAAGGCGTTTTTCAATACCAGACAGGATCGCATCAACGAACAAATCACAGTATAGCTGTGTTGCACGTGCGGCGTCGTCATTACCCGGGACCGGATAGTCAACCATTTCCGGATTTGCATTCGTATCACAGATAGCAATTGTCGGGATATCTAAATTCTTTGCTTCGCGTACCGCGTTCATTTCACGTGGAACGTCAATTACAACCATTGCCTGGGGTGTTCCGTGCATTTCTAAGATACCGCCGAAAATACCACGCAGTTTTTCAACTTCTTTGGTCATAACGCCGACTTCTTTTTTAGTCAGACCCAGTTTTTCAGCGTTTTCAATATCGTTTTCCATTTTCTTTAAACGACGAATAGACTGAGAAACCGTCGTCCAGTTAGTCAGCATACCACCCAACCAACGGTTATTTACATAAAACTGTCCGCAACGTTCGGCTGCATCTTTAACGATATCTTTCGCCTGATGCTTTGTTGCAACGAATAATACTTTACCGCCGGCGGCTGTAATTGCCTCTAATGCGACCAGGGCACGATGTAATAACGGCGCAGTTTTATTTAAGTTAATAATATGAATCTTATCTTTTACACCATAAACATACGGTGTCATTAACGGATTCCAGCGGCGTGTATGGTGACCAAAATGTACGCCCGCTTCCATTAATTGTTTCATAGAAAATGTTGGCAATGCCATGTCTTTATCCTTTTTTCTGTTGTTATCCTCGCCGTGTGCAAAAGACCAAAATTTAATAATCTGGACAGAAATTCGGCACAACGGTTGTGTTCTTCGTGCAACGCACGTAAAACGATAATAGAACAATCTGCCCGAAAAATCAAGGATTATTTAACATCTTATATAAATAGAAAAAAACACTATCGCCTATTGACAAATCATTTTTACGTACTATATTATTAGTGTGTAAGAGGATGTAAATGAAAATATTGCGTCATATTTTAATAGGTATTATGTGTTTATGCGCCGTTCGCCCTGTAATGGCGGTTACGACCACATCAATCGCGGATTGCGATAACGCTGTATATCGTAAATATCATCCCGAAAAATGTAAAAAATCTAAGTTTTCGTTCGCCGGCACAACAACGCTGGCAATTGGCGGTACAACGGCACTGGCGGCCGGGGCAGCGGCACTTTTTGGTATGTCGGGCGGCGGTGGTGGCGGCGGCGCATCTGCGGCCCCGGCGATTCCGACGTTGTCTATTTATAACCAGGTCGGCGGTGACGTTGATTCAACACACCTGGCCGCGGTTATGAATACCACATCATACGGCCAGAATTATAATCAATATAATGATATTCGCCTGGCCTATTCTCTGGCACGTGGCTATACCGGGCGTGGGACGACGATTGCGGTCCTGGACAGTGGCACAGACACATGGCACGGCGCAACGGTTGCGAAAATTGCATCCGGCCCGATTGCCCCGGACGCTGTTGTGGAATCGTATAAGATCGCAAATAGTGCGGATGAATTCCTGTCATATAAACAAATCGGCGATATTATTGCCAGCGCCACAAACGCGAATGTTTATAACGCCAGCTGGTCCAACGACATAGGCGCGAACGAGATTCATACCCGCGCCGAGTTTGAACGTATGACCGATAAAAATTTCGTAAATCAAATGGTTGCGGCCGCAGATCGCGATGCAATATTTGTCTGGGCAGCCGGGAACGATGGTAAAAACCAGTCCAGCGCATTATCTGCCGCCCCGATTGTTGTAAAAGAGCTCCAGGGGCATTTTATCAACGTCGTCGCCTGGGACAGCGACACGGGCCGACTGGCCGATTACAGTAATGCGTGCGGCGATACAATGGGTTACTGCATTACAGCACCGGGAACAAATATTAACGCAGGTCAGCTGCTGCCGGCGACCGGGACCAGCTTTGCCGCGCCAATTGTATCCGCCGCAGTTGCCGTAATCCGCGAAGCATTCCCGTATATGTCCGCGGCCCAGATAACCGATCTGTTATTTACAACCGCCCGTGATCTGGGTGCACCTGGCGTTGACCCGATATACGGTCACGGTATGCTGGATCTGGAACGCGCCACCCGCCCGGTTGGTGCGCCACTGGTCCCGCTTGCCGACAATATGCTAACCCCGCTGCGTACGGCGCGTGTTTCCGGGACAATCGGCAAACAGATTCGCGATGCAGGTATAAAATTTGCGTTCTTTGACAGCTATGGCCGTGCATTTGATGCGAACCTGAATGATAATATAAAGGTAAAAAATCGTGCCCGTGGATTTGAACGCCTGCGCGCAGATGAAAATAAATCAGCGCATTTTGGTAACATAGAACTGGGATTTAAGCAGAGTGATTTCCTGCTAGCCGACGGGTTCTTAAAAACCGATGGGAAAAACCTGATTACGTTTATTGCTGCGAATAACAGCGTTTCCGTCGGCAATACCGAGATATTTAATCGCAATGAATTCGGTATGACTGCCCCGCGGGCCGCGGCCGATTCAATGATAACAGAATTTTCCAATATATATACAGCATCCGTAACAGTTGGTGCGCGTCACGGGGATTGGACGTTTTCTGTTGCCGCACCGGATATAATTGTATCGGGCGATATGCAGCTGCGTATGCCAACCGGGCGCGCGGCAAACGGTGATATAATCATGCGCGATTATAACATATCATTAACGTCCCGGCCCGCGATTGAATATTCGGTTGGGTATAAGTTTATAACCGCAACATTTGTGGACAACCCATACGGGACAGACGAGTTCTATGTATTGGCCAAAAGTAAAATTCGTTTTTAATTATCCCGGGGCTTAGCCGATGCAGCGATACGGTTTTCCGGGCGAATATCGTTTACCACAATAAACTTGCTAAGCGTATCGCGATGAACGCGCAAGCGACGTGCGATTTCATACTTACTGCTTCCCGTGCCAAGTTTTTGCGATATATACCTCTCGCGGCCACAGAGCTTGCACATATTCCGACTGCCGCGCGGGCGGCCGACATGCTTTCCTTCGGATTTAACGCGCGCAAGTGCTTCTTTGGTGCGCTGGGATATCAGATTTCGTTCAATCTCGGCCGACAGCCCGAATGCAAACGCTAAAACCTTGCTCGTAATATCCGACCCCAGGCGATAGTTATCCTTAATAGTCCAGATTTTTGCCCCGACATCCATACAGTGGTGTAAAATACTCATAATCTGTAATAAATTACGCCCCAGCCTGGATAATTCAGATGCAATAATTAAATCGTCTTTTTGGATTCTTTTTATTAGTCGCCCGAGCTTGCGTTTGTTTAAATCCTTGGTGGCGGATATAGTTTCTTCTATCCAGCAATCTATTACAATTTCTTGTTTTTCACAGAACTTTTGTATTTCAAATCGCTGGTTTTCCGTTGTTTGGTGGTCTGTTGACACACGTATATAGCCATATGTCACATTTTACTCCTTATTTAAATTGTGGCAAATACATGTTTTTTCTCAATCCGCGCGTAACGAACGCATTCCCATCTCGGGATCAGTATAATAAACACTTGTTTTTTTTATCACAGATTTCTAATATGCGAATATATACAGGAAGGGTTATTTAATATGACGCGGAAAAAAAATATTCACAAATCCAATAAAACCACACCATGGTACTTTAAAAAATGGTGGAAAATTATAGGGATTATAATAATTATTGCCGCAATTATTACCACGGCGGTGGTATGGCGCACGCTGTCAACGCGCGGGCAAACACGGATGAAAATCACGACCAATCAACCCATATCCGCCCAATTTACAGACAATAACACCACCAGCCTTATATCAAACAACGCGATTGTGGATATAAATAACTCACGCGAATTAAATCGTCCGGGCCGACTGCTGGTAACATACGATATAACCGCAGGTAATTACGCCCCGGCATTTCGCAGCGCGATAACCGATTCAGATATTAACAAAGGTGTAAAAATTACCCCGTTTATAAAGGGCGTCTGGAAATCCCGTGACGGGAACAGCCTGGAATTTACCCCGGCCGGGGATTGGCCGGCCAATACGCGGTTTAATATTAAAATATCTAAAAAATTAATAAACCCTGATATTGTTCCTAATTCATACCAGGCGTCGTTTAATACAGCACCGATTTCAGCGACCATAGAAAACTTTAATATATACCCGATGCCGAATGCCCCGAAAACAATGACGGCGGTCGCGGTATTATCGTTTAACTATCCGATTGATATAAAAGACTTTAATAATAAAGTATCCATGAAACTGGACGGGGAAAAGCTGGATTTTTCGGTAAAGTTTGACCGTTTCCACCGAACCGTGTTTATTATATCGTCCCCGATTACAGTTACGGACAGCCCCCAGACGGTGCGATTAAAACTAAATCGCATCCCTGCCCTATATGGCGACGACGCGACCAAGAAGCTAACCGCGGCCGCGACAATAGAATCTGCGGATAATTTCTTTAAAATCACATCTCTGGATGCGATTACGGCCGATACGCCAGATGGGAATTCCGAACAGCTACTATTATTAAACACAACCGCCGGGGCGGCAAAAAACACCGATTGGAATAAATTTATACAAATATACCTGTTACCGAAAAAATATAATAACGATTCGGATGAAAACACACACACATGGGCGATGGATGAAATAACCCCGGAAGTATTGCAAAGATCAACCGTCATACCGTTTAAACAAACAAATTTTGCAACCCCGGCGGGCGTTTACCAATATGCATTTACATATAACATATCCGATAATGAAAAACGGTATATGTATGTATCCGTTCGCGGCGGCGCACAATCGGCCGGCGGTTTTATTTTACAAAACGGCATAGATAAAATACTTCCCGTCCCGTACCCCGAACGTCAGGTAAAAATTGCCGGCAGCGGCGCAATACTTTCATTGGCCGGTGATAAAAAGCTCGGCATAATGGCACGCGGCGGCGCGGCCGCGGCATATATTAATTTATATAAGGTTAAATCGGACGAGATTAATCACCTAATCTCCCAGACATATGATGTTTTCGCGAATAACATGGAATTTAAATCCTGGGCGTTTGGCGCATATGATATGTCGGTAGTATTCCAGAAAAAAATTACATTCGCCGACAGTTCTATGAATAAAACCAACTATTCATCGGTTGACCTCGGGGATTATTTAAACCGCACCCATAATGATAATACAGGGATATTTATAATTCAGGCCGGCCCGACCCAGAATCAGGCGAATTACAGCGATAAACGATTAATACTACTTACTAATTTCGGGATAATTCGCAAACTAAACCATTCTAATAATACATCGGATATATTTGTATCTATTCTGTCAACCGGCGCACCGGCCGCAGATACCGCGATCGAGGTATTAGGGCGCAACGGCAACCCCGTCTGGGCCGGACGAACGGATAACAGCGGACATGTTATTATCCCTGCCCTGCCGTGGTCTGAATATAAAAACGAAAAAGAACCGGTCGCAATCGTTGCCCGCAGCGGTGATGACGTATCGTTTATTCCGTATAATGCAGCATATGCCCAGCGCGTTGAATATTCCAAGTTTGATATTGACGGAACATATTCATCCGCCACGACACCACTGAATGCGTTTGTATTTACCGATCGCGGAATTTATCGCCCGGGTGAAAACGCCATCATCGCAGGTGTTATAAAAAATAAAACGTTTAATTCATTGGCCGGAATTCCCGTTCGCATTGAAATCTATGACGCGCGCGGTCGCACGGTTTTTGAACGCGTAATATCATTAGCGTCCGACGGAATGTTTGATATTAAATACGCGATTGGTGAAACCGCTGCGATTGGTGAATATAACGTAAATGTATTTTCTGTAAATTCTAAAAATAAATCCCAGGATCTTTTGGGGAACGCATATTTTCGCATAGAAGAATTTGTCCCGGATACCCTGAAAATAAATGCCGCAATCCCGGGGGCATCTGATAACGGCTGGCTATCGCCCGATGGGCTAAATGCGAATGTATCGCTATATAACCTGTTCGGGACACCGGCGGTTTATCGGCGAATAACCGCGTCTGTTACAATGACGCCGGTCGAATTTTCATTCCCTGAATATAAAAACTATATATTTACCCCGAATTTTATATCAGGATCTGGAATGTCCGATAATACCGCGACGCGCGTGCAAACATTTTCCCAGCAGCTGCCGGATGCCAAAACTAATAACGATGGGGAAACCGAAATCCCAATTACATTCGATCATACGATCCCATCGGGTACGTATAAGCTTACCATGAACATCCACGGATTCGAGGGGGCGACCGGCAAAAGCGTTCAGACAACGATATCGGCCCGCGTATCTGATGCAAAGTATATAATCGGTTATCTGAATAATTCTGATCTGGGGTATATTAATCAAAATGCCCGCCGGTCGGTTAATATAATCGCGATTGACCATACCGCGGCCCGAACATCCGCACGCGGCATTACAATGCGATTGCTGCGCCGTGAAAACCTAACCAGCCTGATTAAGGACTATAATAACTATTATAAATACCAAACAATTACGCGTGATAGTATTATATCCCAATCCGCGATTAATATCCCGGATACGGGGATGGACATACCGCTTGCGACCGAAAATGCGGGGACATATTTCTTGCAATTACTGGATGCATCCGGGAAAATTTTGGCGAATATTGAATACTTTGTCGCAGGGACAGAAAACGCATCACTGCAGTCGGATACGCGCGCGGATTTAAAGATTAAACTAAACGCATCCGAATATGCCCCGGGTGATGATATTGCGATCAGCGTTACCGCCCCGTATACAGGAACGGGCCTAATAACCATTGAACGCGATAAAGTATACGCATATAAATGGTTTACCGCGAATACTACGTCATCCGTCCAGCATATAACCGTCCCCGACGGGTTCGAAGGAACGGGATACATAAACGTTTCATTTGTTCGCGACATCCACAGCCGGGATGTATTTACAACCCCGTATACATATGCCGTCGCCCCGATGCGCGCCGAGATTAGCCAGCGCAGGATTAATATTGACCTGTCTGCACCGGATGTTATTCGTGACAATAAACTTACCGTAAAATATAAAACAAATTCAGATGCCCGTATAATGATTTTTACCGTAAATACAGGTATTTTACAGGTCGCAAAATATAAAATCCCGAACCCGCTGGAACACTTTTTCCAAAAGGCCGCATTACAGGTTGAAACATATCAGATACTATCCTTGCTATTGCCGGAATATAATATATTACGGGAATACGCCAAAACAGGCGGCGGGGATTTTGGTGGCGTTGACGGCGAAATGGGCGGAATATTTACAAACCCGTTTGGTCGCAAAACGAACGCCCCGGTCGCATTTTATTCTGAAATAATCAGCGCCCGCGCTAATACGCCCGGCACTATTACGTTTGATATCCCGGATTATTTCAACGGCGCGGTAAAGATATTTGCCGTTGCCGCAAATGATTCTGCCGTCGGGGCGGCGGATATATCTGCGCAAATCCAAAGCCCGATTATTATATCCACCACGGCCCCGCTGTTTGCTGCCCCGGGCGATATATTTGACGTAAATACGGTTATAACAAACCTAACCGACCCGACCCTGAATATTGAATCTGTTAAAGTATCCGCGACGGTATCCGATAACCTGGATATTATAAATAAATCCACCGCGGATTTAACAATTGCAAAAAACAGTGAAAAACTATGGACATTTGGCGTAAAAACCGGCGACAAATTAGGTAACGCCAATATCACAATAGATGCCATCGCCACAGGTCAAAGCACAGCCGCACCTATAAACAAATCGGCCACTGCCACGATGTCACTGCGCCCGGTTACAACATATAAAAGCAATATAACCACGGGGACTATAAAATCCGATAAAACAACCATAAAGAACTTTGATATCGCGACATACCCCGAATTTGCTAATCGTAAAATATATATATCGGCCAATGCATCCACGCTAATCCGGCCATTATTTGAATACCTAAATCACTATGATTATACATGCACCGAACAGCTGGTATCGCGCGCACTGCCGTATGCAATTGCGCCTAACAGTGCCCTGATCGGGACAAGCTTTGATAAATCCGCGGAAAAGATAAACGCCGTGATCAATACACTTAAAAACCGGCAAAACGACGATGGATCATTTGATTTATGGACCACACGTCAGGTATCACGTAATAACGAATCCAACCCGGATGCCGCATATATAACCGCATATGTTGCGCAATTCTTAACCATTGCTAATGATGCCGGGTTTAATGTCCCCCAAAATATGCTGTCACGGGCAATAAACTTCTTGCGGACATATGCCGGGACAAATATTCAATCGGAATTCAGTGCCGCGGCATCAGCATTTGCAATATATGTAATTACCCAGAACGGGTATGTTACAACCGGATATATTAACCGATTCGAAGAATATGCGAATGCTAATATAAAAGACTGGCAATCAAAATTAATCGGTGCATATATCGCGGCCAGCTATAAAATGCTAAAACAATCCGATATCGCTGATAAAATTATTGAAAAATATCAACCGTCTAAAAACAGCCGCTTTGAATACATATCGCAGTTTAATAATAATATTGCAAACGATGCGATTTATTCATACCTGGCCGGGAAATATTTTGACTATCCCGCGCAGCTATTGCCGAATATCAGCGAATATATTAATCGCGGGGAATATACGTCATATACATCTGCGATGATTATATTGGGACTGTCGCGGGCGGGTACAAAAACCGGCGACGCAATAAATTCTGTGACCGTCACAGCGGACGATACGGAAATAACCGGCACAACCGAATCCGGGGAATATATCGCGACGATTCCCGAAAACGCCAAAAAGTTAGTTATAAAATGCCCCGAATGCGATAACGGGAATAATCTGTTCTATACGACACTGGCCCAGGGATTCCCGCGCACCGTTACCACGCATTCATCGGGCATAGATATCGTTCGTGAATATTATAATTCGGACGGCGACCGTATAACCACCGCCACAGTTGGCGATATGATAACGGTAAAAATATATGCCCGCACCCGCGGAACAACGGATGAAATAAGTGACGTTGTTATTACCGATTTACTGCCCGGCGGTTTTATCCCGGATGCAATATCGGGGGATATGACGTTTTCAGAAATCCGCGAAGACCGCGTATTAATATACACCGATCTAACGCGTGATAACCGCGTAATTACATACACCGCCCAAATCGGGACGGCCGGGCGTTTTCAGATTCCCCCAATTCAGGCCACGGCGATGTATAACCCGGCACTAAGCGCGCCCGGTAAAACAGGTGATATATTTACAGTATCCAATGCAGCAGATTAAAAAATTATACCGCGATCTTAAAAAATCTATGACGGGGATTTATCACCGTCACAGGTTTTTATCTATATCCGTTATAGTATGTTTATTTACATATATTATTTGCCGTGTATTTTTTTCACCGGATTTATTATGCGACACCCATTTTTCAACCGCATATTATGATCGGAACGGTCATTTAATGCGGCTAACATTATCCGCGGATGAAAAGTATCGCATATTTACCCCATTGGATAAAATCAGCCCGGCCCTGCAGCAGGCAACCATTTTATACGAAGATAAATATTTTTATGCCCACGCGGGCGTGAACCCGGTATCACTGTTATCGGCGGCAAAAAACTATTTCCGCGGGAATCCGCATCCGGCGGGCGCATCAACAATTACAATGCAGGTTGCCCGATTAAAATACGGCCTGAATACCACACGCATCCGGGGAAAACTAATACAAATTGCCGCAGCGATTTATATTGACGCATTTTATTCCAAGCGCGATATACTCGAGGCCTATCTAAACCTTGCCCCGTATGGTGGCAACATAGAAGGCGTCGGTGCAGCATCGCTAATTTACTTTCGCCAATCGGCCGAAAACATATCTACGATTGAATCAATTACGTTATCAACAATTCCACAAAATCCGACCAAGCGCGGTCTGAATACGCCAACCGGATTAAAAAATATGAACAACATGCGCAAAGAATTAGTTAATAAATGGATACAGCGATACCCGGACGATAAAAACCTGGGCGAATTGGCCGATATGGAATTAGATATTCATACCGCCCGGGATCTGCCGTTCTATGCGCCACATTTTATTGATCGTGCGATCGCACGCCATAATAACTACTGGGCGAATATCGGGAAACGCAATTCTCGGATAATAACCACGATTGATCTGGATTTACAGCAACGCCTGGAACAGGCCCTGGGGCGTGAAATTGGTCGCCGGGAAAATATTGGCGTTGAAAATGCAGCAATGGTATTGATAAATTATAAAACGATGGAGGTTATATCGCACATCGGTTCTGCAAATTATTTTAATAAATCAATATATGGCGAAAACGACGGCGTATATGCCCGTCGCAGTCCGGGATCAACGCTGAAACCATTAATATATGCCGCGGCCGTTGATATGGGAAAAATCCACGGTATGACGTTGTTAAAGGATTCTAAAATAAACTTTGGCGTATACGCGCCGGAAAATTCTGATAATGAATTCTATGGCCCGGTTTTGGCGCGCGATGCATTAGCACATTCACGAAATATTCCGGCAATTAACCTGCTGCGTCAAATTGGCCCTGAAAATTTTTATAACCTGCTATCCGAATCCGGGGTAAGCAACCTGCGCCCGTATGGTCATTATGGAATATCAATCGCCCTTGGCGGGGCCGAAGTATCAATGCTAGAACTTGCGCGGATATATGCAACAATGGCCAATCTGGGGATGAAATATAATATAAAAACGGAACAAAGCGATGATATCGGCCCCGGCGATCAGCTGCTATCGCCCGAGGCGTTCTTTATAGTTCTAGATATGCTATCGCATCAGGCCGCGCCAAGTAAAAATATACCGTTTGCCAAATCTAAACGTGCGAATATCCGCCATTATTGGAAAACGGGGACATCATCGTCATTTCGTGACGCATGGACCGCCGGAATTTTTGGTGATTATGTTTTGGTTGTATGGGTCGGGAATTTTACCGGGCAACCGAATAACTCGTTCAGTGGTGCACGCGTCGCCGCCCCGATATATTTTGCATTATCCGATGTGGTTATAAAATATACCAATACAGAAAATAATAACTTTCTGCGGCCGGATTTAAACATCTCGCAAATTGATATGTGCGCGGATGTCGGCGGCATTGCGGGTACATATTGCCCAAAAACAGTTAAATCATATTTTATCCCCGGTAAATCCCCGATTGATACAACCAGTGTTTATCGCGCAATACCGATTGATAAAAAAACCGGCCGCCGGGCATGCAGCCGCGATCCGGAAACGACATATATGAAAGTATATGAATTCTGGGATTCTGAATTTTTAGATATGTTTAATCGTGCCGGCATACGGCGTAATACACCGCCCGCGTTTTTAGAAAATTGTAATCTGGATGAAATCGCATCTATGCGCCCTGCCCCAATTATTACATCGCCCGCCGACGGGACACGCACCGTAATTACAACACAATCCAACACCGCACCGATCGCATTCGTGGCAATAACAGACAGCCCGAACACCAAAATATTTTGGTTTTTAGACGACAAAATGATTGGCACAACCCAATCCGGCGAAACGCTGATGTATGACGTAATAATCGGTGATCACCGCATACGCGCTATGGATGAACTGGGCACGGGCGCGGCATCAGAATTTTTAGTTATAAAATAAATATTATGATTTTTTATCTTCCAGCGTAATCAGCCCGTATCGCATTATATAGCTAAACGATATCCCGATAACAGAATTACTGCCGTAAACGTCAACCCCGCGTGCCTTGGCCCGGCGATATTGCGCATACGGTCCCATTGTAAAGTTTCCCCATAAATTCGTATCCATACGAATAACGGCACTAAAATCGCGATCCAGATCGGTGCTGACGTAATCCGAATATGAAAAATATTCACGATAGTAACCGTTTGTTGAAAACTTAATCCCTTCGCGCAGTTGGTATTCCAACCGCCATCCGAATTCTGCACCGGTTTTACTGGTCTGATCCCCGGCATAGGTAAAATCATATTCGTATACCCCTGTTAAATACAGGCTTTTGATTATCGGATGATCAAATAACGACAGACCCGCGCTAGATCGGATAATATTTTGACGCGGATCGCCAACAAATTCCGTATCATATGCCCCACGCAGCGTCGGGCCGAATTTAAAACCACCAAATTCCCAGCATGCCCATGACATATCGCTGGATAGCAAAATCTTATCCGCGTTTTCATTAGACGTTGCCGGGGCATTATACGGTTTAAGGGTTGTTTTCCCGTATTCCATAAACAGGCTATTATCCCATCTAAATTTATTACGACGGTATTCCAGGGCCGTATCAAAAACACCTTTAATAAAATCTTGGCTATCTGCCTTTAGCGCGGATACCGGGGAATCGGCATATTCTGCGGCATTTTTAACCTCTGTCTTTGACATAGACAGCCCGATACGACGAATGGCCAGGTGCAGTTCAACCTCGTCCGATGGGGGCGTATCGGTCAGTTCTAAATCTGCAAATGCCGCAACAGGCATAAATACCGCAAATAACAATAATAACGAAGCTTTTTTCAATTTATTCCCCTATCCTTTTTCGGCATAAATTTATATCAATATAAATAAAAGTCAAGGCATAGATGCCCTTTTAAAAAACAGATATTTATTTCCAAATACGCAGCAATCCATCCTGATTGGAATAGTGCCATCCGGCCTCGCGCAGGGCGATTGTAAATGCTGCACGCGATGCTGATGGCATCTCGGCCGTTATTTGATTTCCCATAATATATTTTGTGGCAATATCAATTTTTTCGCGACGTGCAATTTGGTTTAACCCCATCCAATCCGCCATCGCATCAGATAGCGTTATAATTACCGTAAACATATCCGATCGTGCCGCATCCGGCAGCCAGTTCTGAACACCTTTTTCGTTCAGCCATGTGCGCGCCGCCGCGGAATCCAAGGTCATTGTTATATTGGCAGAATACGTTGTATCGGACAGTTTTTCCCCGTCAATACTTGACGCTGAAATCAGATTTGCCAATTCCGACCCGGCGGCATTTTGTAACGCGGCCCGTAATTGTTCACTGTTGGAATATTGCGATAAAATATCTGTTATTATCTGCTGGCGAGCCTCGTCCATGGCCATATTTTTTGCAACCGCGGCGGTATCACTGGTAACATTTACCGCCGCAACACCGGTCAGATTTACCGCCGCATGCGATGCGCCGAATAACGCCGCAAAGCAAAATATTGCAAAAAATACTTTTATCTGTTTCATTAGAACTTAGCCTGCAGCCCTACCCGGACACCCAATGATTTATAGAACGATTCTACCTCGCCGCTGACCGAACATACCCATCCCGGGCAATCGTTTTGCAGCTGTTTAATATTAATTGCCGTTGCACTGCCCGTTTCTGGGTTCAGCATTGCGGCCTCGTCCCCTTTGTATGCATCACTGTTTAATAATGCATTGTATATTCCCATATAATAATCACCGTTTAGGTATGTTTTTGCATCCGCATCACTTACGGTATAATAATCATATGTAACGCCAAGGGACAGCGATACACGGTTGTTAATTGCCGTGGTCCAATTTGCCCCCATTCCCAGATGGAACGCTGATCCAATACCGGCTTCGTCTAAAACGCTTTTCGGGTGCTGCCAATCAAAACGATACGGCTGATCACCTTCGGCGGTATATGCCGGCAGTCCCAGTTCAACGTGCCCGTTTACCTGGTTATTTTGGTTAATTTCATATAACATATCCAATGCAACATATGGCCCGGACCATTCAACTTCGTACGAATGGCTTGTCCCCGGTTGCTGGTAATAATATGTCCCGGCGGTATCAATCTCGGTCGCGCCCTGATGTATCGGTAAACGATCCGTAATTTTATCGCGCCATACAACGGCCTGGGTATATCCACCCTTGCCATCGGGGGTATAGAATATTATAATCGGGTCACACTGAATTTCGTCGCTTCCCTCTACTTTAAAACATGCCGCGGTATCAACGGATAGTCCATAGTTCTTTTCCGTTTCCAGTTTGTATTTAAAATAGCGATAACCGACCGACGGGGTAAATTTTACGTTACCGACCTTAAAGAAATCTGTTAAACCGAATCCGATATTAAACCCGTACATATTGCCGCCACTGCTTTTACCAATAGACAGCGCATGCCCAAGCTGTTCGCCGATTACGTTTTTATTTTGATCAACCCATTGTGTAATAAAATATCCGCCGTTTGTAATATCGTCGTCAACCATTGTGGTTTCGCCCGACTGCATACCGTATTTAAATCCCGCGTTTACCTGCATCCGGGTATTACCTGCGTTAAACATATACCCGCCGTTTATATCCAAAACGTTCCAGCCGACATTATCGTAATGCAATATAGATCCGGATTCCTTCATCTCGAACTGCCACTGCGCAAATTCATGCGACAGGCCGCCGTCAATAAAAAATCCGTTCTTGGATGATGTTGCGGCCTTTTTCGGCTGCGCCGCCTGGGGTGCATTTGCGTTCATCTGCGGCTGCTGGCCTGTCCGCATCCCAGAATTCGAACGAATGCTGGAATAGCTGCTGCCGCTGGTATATGCGCCCCGTGTCTGGGTTGCATAACCGGTCTGTTGCGGGTTATACGTACGCTGGGTATATCGCGTCTGGGGCGATTGATATGCACCGGTATAATACGTTCCGGCGGCATTTGCTGCGCATGGCACAACCGCTAAAAGCGAGCATCTAAATAAAAACTGCGGCAATTTTTTCATAATACTTATCCTTACCTTTACCAATATCAAAAATATTCTATCATAAAAAGGTTGCAAATAAAACATCTTCTTGCAACAATAAATAAGAAAATTTATTATATGGTTAGTTTTTATCCTATTGTTATGAAAACTAATTATACCATTGCGGATATGGCGAAACTGGTAGACGCGCAGCACTAAGGATGCTGTGGAGCAATCCTTGGGGGTTCAAGTCCCCCTATCCGCACCAGCTTATTTATATAATATAAAAAGAATTATATTTGCCTATTTTCTGCTTGCCCGAGTTTTTATAATTTTGCTAGCATATAATACATAGAATGAAAGGGAAACGAATATTTTGGGCTCTATGCCTTGCCTGCCTTGGGTTTTATACGGCGGCGGCGGATACCACAGGCGACGCTGTACGCGCCGCTGTACGTCGTGATTCCAATACAATTGTAAATACCAGCCGTCAAAAGGCGAATTCTGCGGCCGCCGGGACGACCACAACATCGGCACGCACGACGCCATCTGCGGCGAAAACATCATCTGGCGCGCTGCGCGACCGTGCGACATCATCGCGTGCAAATACCACCGCCACGCCGGCGACAACCACATCGCGCCGTACGACCGCAACACCCCAGACCACATCACGGCCATCGGCAACGGTTCAATCGCGCGCGACCGCCACCACCGGTGCGATTTCATCTGCGATGCGCACGCCTCAACGTACAACGACGACCACGCGCAGTGCGGCGCGAACATCTGTTCCGACACGCACGCCGGCACGGGCCACCACCACGCGCAGCGATACCACGCAATCTGCACGGGTCGCCCGGGCGGGCGCGATAACCACCACCGCGCGCAGTACAACCGCCCAGGAAATAATGTCCAAAGACTATAAAAAATGCCGCGAGGTTTATTATGAATGTATGGATGAATTCTGCGCGAACAAGGACAGTCAGCTGAAACGCTGCGCATGTTCATCACGAATAAATGAATTTGACGGGGTAAAAAAGCAGCTATCCGCGGCCGAAGATAAACTATTGGATTTTAATCAACGCCTGCTGGTTGTAAATATGGACAAAGAAGATGCCGCCGCCCTGAACAAGGCGACCGAGGGCGAGCTGGCATTTCAGCAAAAGGATACATCTGCATCCAAGAAAATGCTGGACGAGATTTCTAAGAAGCTAAATACCAGTTTCAGCAGCAATAACTTTGATTCAAACCTAAATGCGATTTCATGGTCATTAAATGCGGATTCTGCATTTGACAGTGTTGATTCGCTAATGGGGGCATCTGCGACCAGTAAAAGTGGCCCTGAATTATATGCTGCGGCCCTGCCGGTATGTCGTGAAATGGCGCGCGAGATATGCAGCGACGACGAATTAGCGATCGCCGAAAGCGGATATCAGATGACAATTGAACAGGATTGCAATACGGTTGCTAAAACATATGCAACCCAGACTGACGCGGCCCGCGCAAAAATCCGCGAAGGCGGCGCGTTATTAGATATGTCACGCCTGGACATATATCAAAAACGAAATTCCGATGATATTCTGACCTGCAAGAAAAAGATGCTAGACATGCTAACGGATAACACGGTATGCGGCAAAGATTTAGGTAAATGCCTAGATACCACCGGGCGCTATATTGACCCATCCACGGGCGAAGCGTTTTTAACCGTAAACTTGGTTGATCTGGCCAATCTGATCGTTCGTCCCGACACCGGGCAATCATGGACAACCGCCCCTGGGAACGATAAATTTGTTATATACCTTAATTCTAAAAAGAAATTCTTAGAACCGGCGATGGAATCATGCCAGGATATATCTGACTATGTATGGGACGCGTTCATAGAAGATGCCCTGGCGCAGATTAAATTGGCCCAGGACTCAAAGCTAGAAGAAGTTCGCCAGAGCTGTACAACCCTTACTACCCAATGCCTGTCAAAGACATCTGATTCTTTATCGGACTTTGATGCGCGTGCGTTATCAACATTTGGCGTATCGGCGGATAAAACTGTAAACGCGATGTGCGCGGATGTTCGCACAGCCTGTACGGCATTGCTGGATGTAACCGGCGGTGGCGAAGACTGGATTGGCGGCATGACCGAGATTGCCGGCGATAAAACATACGATACAATTATGCAAACCTGCCGCGAGGTTGGACGCGCATGTATTATTCAGGCGTGCAAGGGGATATCGGGGAACTTTGGCCTGTGCGAAAATATTCAGACATCAGTTAACCGCAAAGCGATTATTAATCGTACATCATGCTGGCCCGAGGTTCAGAACTGCGTCGCCAGTGCCGGCCCAGATTCAATTAAGCAAATCATGGCCCAGCTGCGTGAAAAACAGATACTAGGGGCGGACGGTACATTCTATGATATGATGTATGGTACGGAATTCCCGATTACGATAACAAATACATCTGACTCGCAGTGTCATTTAATGCCGCAAAAGGATGACAACGGCAAAGACAACAACCTCAATTGCGTATTTGATATATGCAGATCCGACTGCGCCGAACCGGATTCATTTGAATGCCAGGTTTGCCGGTTATCGGAAAAAATATGGGGCAACTGTGAATCGCGTCCCACGGTTCAGCTATCGCAAACCGGGTCGCATAATCAGATCCGTACACCAATAGACGGTGATACATCATCGCTGTTGGCGTGGTTTGCCAAAAATACCGGAACACTGGATTCGCCGGATAGCTGTCGTGATACGTCATGCGGCGTTGGTTTCCAGTCCATATGGGACGAAGCGACGGGTACATCTACGTGTGTATCACGGGAAAATTTAACCGACGACGGCATGTATTGCCCCGCGACCAGCTTTAACCAATTTACCCCGTATAATGGCACAACCAACTGCTGTATGCCGGCGGTGGAACTAAACGGGCAAAAATTTAACGGTACGTTCACCCCGACAACACTATGGTCCGCCGACAGCAATACATGGTGCTGCACGGGTAAGGTAATACGCAGCGGCGATAGTCCTGATTTTTCAAACCTATTCCAGCGACCGTTTATCGCCCAGAAAAATATTTGCACGTCAATTCCTGCGAATTCTGCGGATACGGTAAATCCGTTATTTATCGCAGAAATTACAGAAGATGATATATCCGATGGGTCTAAAAATTCATACCCGGCCACTAAGTATTCATTATATTGTATTGGCGACACAACCGGGTCAGATACGACGGATAAATATCCATCTGGTCAAACGATCCAATGCAACGGGAAATATTTATTAATAGATTCCGATTTGCACTACATAACACCCAAATACAGTCAACAGACCGGCACAGAAAAATACGAGATAAAGAACTTTATCCGAATCGGTCAGGGTGACACATCCGGCCAGGGCAAGGAATGTTATTGGAATCAAGCGTCAAATAAATGGGAATCCACCGACGAAGGTGTCGTATGCCCCGACGTCGCAGATATTAACGGGTGGCATATCGGCTATTAAGATATGTTTCCTATATCTGATTGATTTTCCTTATTCTTGACAAACACACCCATTATGTACTAATATATAAATATAATAAGAAAACTTATTCGGCCAACAATATAAAACCTAAGGAGTGCATAATGCAATTCAAACAGAAAATGCCGTATAAATTAAGCCACGTATTGCCAGTATTGGCGTTTGCCGGGGGCAGTTTTTTATCATCCTGTTCCAAGGAAGAAACCCCGATGCCGAAAAAAAATATTGAAATAACATTTTCCATGGATGAATACGATCAGGTTTATCCGGTATCTAATTTAAACAAATATGTTGGCCGCAAAGATATTGATACTATTTTTCTAGTACCGGTCGGCTCATGGGATCGTAATATGTCCACAGGCATCTCAGGGATACGCAAACACACCCTGGAACCTGCATTAAAATTATTACCGAATGCCCGCGGCAAGGGTGACTTTGATTTTTATCCGGGCGAAGCATCCGAAGTCCCGGCGGACAGCCTGTGGTATATCCAGAATGGTTGGACCATAAACAAACGTTTTATGGAAAAACAGCGCTAAAAAAATCCGGTTTTACACCGGATTTTTTTGTTGCTTTATACACCACATTTTTTTAGCATTTATATTATGACGAGAATGCAATACATCTTACCATTTTTCATAATATCACTTGCGGTCATCCGCCCTATTCCCGCGCTGGAAGCAAAAGACTGCAAAGACAAGAGCCCATGTCCGGCCGGCTGTTATCTTTTTGGTATGGGACAATCATGCACAATATGCGCGAATGAGACATATACAACAGCAAACAACTCAACAGAATGTAAGCCTTGCAATAATAAACCGAATGATCAAGCAGCCTACACATCTCCCGGAACGATAGCAAATAATTGCAGCTGGAAATTAACATGTGATAAGGGAACATATTGGGATAAAGACAAAAAAAGCTGTGCCCCCTGTAACACATACTACACAACACCCAATTCAATGGTTATTACTGGCGATCTTAAAATGCCGGACACCGATAATACTTGCACAGGTAAAATTTATACATTAAATCTGAAATCCGAAACAGCGTGTCCGCAAACGCCCAGCCCTAATAAAATATATGTAAAATATGATGCTGGATTTAATAGTAGCAGCAATCCAACAACCTGGGTAACAGATCCTACCACCATCACAAATAACACAGTGAAAAACTGTTTTGGATATAGCTTTAATGGATACTATACCAGTTCGACAAACGGCACACCGGTAATAGGAATCCATCCAAGCCAACTTGTAACATCTAAAACTGTTATAAAGGCGCTATTCAAAAACGACGACGCAACAGAGGCCGATTTATACGCTACATGGTCTCCTCGAACCTACACAATCAGCTATAAAGAACCAACAATGGCTGACACGCGCTGCACATATGGCAGCTCTAACTGTCAATTGCGCCGGCCGTCATCAAACCAGATACCCAGCGGAAAAACATTCAAAGGATGGCAATGCACCAGTGGCTGTGCAGACAATGATTATATAATAGAACCCACCTCTGGGAATATTTTGGTCTTTGACTACAAAAAAATTTCAACCAGCAACACAAATCTATCAATTGAACTTCAGGCTGTATTTAACGACTGCCCTGCCGGATATTACTGCAACGAAAATGGGCAACAACCATGCCCGGCGGGCGCAACCAGTAACACTGCGGCAGCCCATTCGTCCGACTGCTATATTTCATCCAGCACAAAATTCTGTGACAGTGTCGGATGCTTTACCCTGCCGATAAAAGACAAAATAAACGGAGCTATTTCTACGTCTCTGCCAACCGTCCCGGATTTTAATAAATAACAATACTTTCTATGGCGCAAATAATATCCGATAAATGATCCGCAGGGATTTTCCCCAGAACCCAATCGGCCGGTGACATCGGCGAATTAAAATCACGCGGGTGTCCGACGCCAATCCGAATGCGACGATATTCGCGACCGACGGCCGCATCTATGGATTTTATCCCGTTATGCCCCGCACTGCCACCGCCGATTTTTTCCCGGATTTTCCCGGGGGCAATATCCATATCATCGTGAATAACAATCAGATTTTCCAAACCTATCTTATAAAATGCCATTAACGGTCCAACGGCCATGCCGCTGTTATTCATATACGTCTGGGGTTGAACAAATATCACGCGCCGGCCGCCGATTTCCCCGGTCGCCGTTAATGAATTTTTTTCACGTTTCCACCGGGCATCCGGGCCGGCCAAATATTCCACCGCCATAAATCCGACATTATGACGCGTCTTGGCATATTCGCCACCGGGATTGCCGAGGCCCACAATTATCAGAGGTTTATTTTCTTGCATATATACCACTCTTTTTTTTATTATAATATCACAGAAAGGAGAAAAAAATGAAAATAAAATCAGCGGGCATTTTAACCGCGGCAACATTAGTATTGGCGGCGGGTAATGCGAACGCAAACCTTTTGTTTGATATTTACGGCGGTGCGACAATTGGCATGGGCGCGTCAACAACATTCTATGACGGTCATTCCGATACCCATTCCGCACAAAGCTATGGCGCGGTAATCGGGCTTGATATTCCCCTATTCCGGGTCGAGGCTGAATATAACTACCTATACCACGACGCGGAAAAGCTGCATATTGGTATGCTAAACGCGTATGCAAAAATGCCGACACTGATGCTTCAGCCATATATCGGGGCGGGCGTCGGGGCAGTATTCGCAGGCAGTTCAGATTACGATACCGATATTGATACGCGCGGCGCATACCAGGCAATGCTGGGGGTAACGTTTGACGTACCGGTTCTGCCGTTAAAATTTGACGCCGAGGCACGCGCCCTTTACGCAAATGGGATATATGAAATCGCAGATAAAAAAGCAGATGTTCTGCACTATGATCTGCGTTTAAAGATGCGATATATATTCTAAACACACACGCAAAAACCGGGGCGCGGCGCGACTGCGCCCCGTGATTTAAAAACAGGATATTAAAAAATGCTATTAACACTAATTGACGGGAATTCATTACTTTTTCGCGCATACTATGGCGTTCACAGCCGACTTAGCCGTGCGGACGGGACACCGACCGGTGCAGTGTTTGGATTTTTTAATATGATTTTACCAATTCTGGCGGCGGCCGCCCCGGATGATATATTCGTCTGTGTTTTTGACGCATCACGAATTACATTCCGTCAGGATATATACCCCGAATACAAGGCTAACCGCAGCGAAACCCCGGCCGATTTAATATCCCAGGGGATGCTAATCCGCGAAGGGCTGGCCGCGATGGGAATGCCGGTTTTATGCATCCCCGGGGTCGAGGCTGACGACGTTATAGCAACTATTACACGAAAACACTGCGACCACAGCGATGCGACGCGAATTATTACCAGCGATAAGGATCTAATGCAGCTGGTATCGAATTGCATATACCTATACGACGGGATGAAATCACGTCAAATCCGCGAACCCGAGGTTTTAGAAAAATTCGGCGTTCGCCCCGACCAGGTAACCGATGTGCAAAGCCTAATGGGCGATTCATCTGATAACGTCCCGGGCGTCCCAGGGATCGGCCCGAAAAAGGCCGCCGAGCTGGTCGAGCAATTCGGAACACTTGACGGGATTTATGAAAATATTAACCAGATACAGAATGAACGCATCCGAACACTGCTGCGCGACAATCGTGATATGGCATATATATCCCGGCGGCTGGTAACGCTAAAGGATGATGTGGATTTATCCGGCCTGGAACTTCGGCCGTTTGTATTTAATACGCCCGCGGCATTGGAATTCGTTCGCAATAAAATAGAAAGCAATTCATTAATCACAAAAATCCAAAAACTATTCCCCGCGGAAAAGTATAATCCGGATACTCAAACGCCCGTTTTTCAATACCCTGCGTCCGAATGCCCGGTAGATATTGCCGCAGAAACGGAAAACAATTCCCCGAAAAAAGTAACGCCAATTACATATGAAACAATAACCACGCCGGATGCCCTGGATGCGTTTTTGGCCACCGCGCGGGATATAATCGCATTTGATACAGAAACGACCGGCCTGAATCCGATGACATCTAAACTGGTCGGAATATCATTGGCCACGAACGACACACACGGGGTATATATTCCCATTCGTCATACCTGCCCCGCAAAGGATTTATTCGGCACAGAAACCAACGCCCCGGACCAGATAGATATCACAACCGTTTATAAAAAACTGTGGCCGATTTTAACAAACCCGAATATTATAAAGATTGGCCATAACCTAAAATACGATTTGCATATACTGGCGAACGAAGGATGGGATACGTCCCTGATTTCGCCAATTGATGATACGATGCTGCTATCGTACGTACTGCACGGGACGACGCACGGACATGGTCTGGATGAATTGGCGCTGAAATATCTTGGGCATGAAAATATCTCGTTTGTATCGCTATTCCCTGATGCGCGCAGTGACGCCGACCGACGTTTTGATACACTAGATATCGCAATCGCCGCCCCGTACGCGGCCGAGGATGCGACAATCTGCCATGCGCTGTATTCAAAAATGCGCCCGGAGGTTGACGCAAACGCGACCCTGCGCCGTTTATACGATACATGTGATCTGCCATTAATGCCGGTTTTAATGCGTATGGAACGCGCCGGGGTATTGGTAAACAAATCAGGACTGGCGCAGTTATCAACTGTATTTCATCAGCAGCTATCCGTTCTCGAACGCGAGATCTGGGACGCGGCCGGTCACGAATTTAATATCGCAAGCCCTAAACAACTCGGCGTAGTATTATTTGATGAATTGGGGCTGCCGGCGAATAAGAAACGTTCAACCGACGCCGATACATTAAATGATCTATCCGATGCCCATCCGATTATTGAAAAGATACTAAATTGGCGTTCAATCGCAAAGCTGGCAGGCACATACGCAGACGCATTGCCGCGCCAGATCGCAGACGACGGTCGTATTCATACAACATATCTTCAGACCAGCACGAATACAGCCCGACTGTCCAGCCGCGATCCGAATTTACAGAATATACCGATTAAAACCGAAATCGGCGAAGAGATTCGCAAATGCTTTATCGCCCCGGCGGGACGTGTTTTAATTGCCGCGGACTATTCCCAGATTCAGCTGCGCCTGTTGGCGGATGTGGCGGGGGTTAAAACATTTCGTGACACATTTAATGCCGGCGCAGATATTCACGAACAGACCGCACGAAAAATATTTAATATCCCAGGCGATGCCCCCGTTCCAAAGGATCTGCGTCGGGCGGCAAAAACGGTAAACTTTTCAATTGTTTACGGGATTTCGTCATTTGGCCTGGCCGGGCAATTGGATATAACGCGATCCGCCGCGGCCGAGCTGATAAATTCATATATGGCCGGCCTGCCAGAGATTCGCGAATACATGGACCGTGTGAAAGAATTTGCAACGGAAAACGCATGCGTTTATACCCCGTGGGGACGCCGCATAGAACTGCCCGAGGTGAAAAATCCCCGCCTGCATGCATATGCGATGCGCGCGGCAGTTAATGCCCCAATCCAAGGGTTCGAGGCCGACCTGATGCGTCGCGTAATGGTTGAAATTGATGAAAAGATAATGCGCCCGAACGCTGATAAAATTCGCATGATTATGCAGGTTCACGATGAAATTGTATTTGAATGTGACGCGGATGTGGCAAACGATTTTGCCGGTCGCATAAAACACGCAATGGAAAACGTAATTGAACTTTCTGTCCCGCTGGTCGCCGAATATAATATCGGGGAATATTGGGGGAAATAAATTATCATAATAAAAACCTGCGCCCGGGATAAATAATCCACGCGAACAGCGATACTATAATTATTGATTGATAAACTTTTTTTTGATAAAATATTCATAATAGGTAAATCAAATTTTGCCCGAATGGCTTTTATACCTATGGGATACGTGAGGAGAATAGCGAATCGTGAAACACATATTTTTATTAATATGTTTTTTTATGTCATGTGTTACACTTAACCGCGCAGCATTTGCCGACGGCGCTGATGGATCTATTGCAACGGCTAAATACGTTGATGGCCGTATCGCTGATCTGAATTCCCAGGTTGTAAAAAACGATGAATTAAAAACCTTTTCCGATAAGCTGCCCGAACGTTTCGTTACAACGTCCGAATCGCAGCAAATATCCGGGACAAAAACCTATACAACGTCACCAATCGTTCCAACACCTCCGTTGCCATAATGATAAAACATTTATTATTTCTTTTATCCGTATTTATTGCCCCGGCGGCATTTGCAGCAGAAATGGTAAATGTTGAATATATTCACAAAGCCATTGAATCCCGCTGGGATATTACCGTTCCGTATAACCCGGCACTGGGAAACCCGCGCGTAGCGGCGAATATGAAATACCTGCTAACGGCGGTTGACCGTGCGAATGAAATAATTGGCAGCGATGCGCCGAAATACGGCACGGGTGAATTTGCAACACTGGCCGCGGCCGATACTGTCGCAACCCAGGACGCCGTTAACCGATTAATTGCCGACGCGGTGCAGCCAAAGTTTACAATTACAACCACGCCCGATACGACCAGTTTTAATTTTGATATGTCCGCCCGCGGGCGATTTGTTATTGACTGGGGCGATGGCAATCGCGATGTTATTGTACGCAAGGATACAAATGCCGCGACGTATTCCCATACATATAAAACGGCCGGGGAATATAAAATTGGCCTATCGGGTCGCGGGACAGGATATAACGACGCAGATTATCATTTAAACCCTACGCCCGTGATAACATTTCGTTATAATGAAAATATTGCCGCTATTGCCGGCAGCCTCGGGGCGATATTCGGCACAATTGGTGACGGCAGCAGTATGTGGCAGCAGCCGGTATTTCGTAATGCCCTGCGCGAGTGCAAAAATCTTAACAGCGAAATCCCCGCCGATTTATTTAAAGGTGTTCATGGCGCGCCACGCGACTGGATGTTTGCTGGCACGTTCCAAGGCAGTGGATTTATAGGATCAATCCCAGAAAACCTGTTTTCGGGGATTAGCGGCCCACCGGTTTATGCCGTATTTAATAATACTTTTGTAAATACGAAATTAACGGGATCTATCCCTGAAAAATTATTTGCCGGAATACGTGGCGCGCCCGCGGCCTATATGTTTGCAGGCACGTTTGACTATACGTCAGGCCTAACCGGGGCGATTCCGGCAAAATTGTTCGCGGGGATCAGCGGCGCACCTGCGATTTATATGTATCATGCGACATTCCGAGACAACACCGGGATTACGGGCGAAATCCCCGAAAACTTATTTGGTAATATATCCGGGGATGCTGCAGATTATATGTTCGCATATACGTTTGTAGGCTGTACCGGCATTACCGGGTCATCCGCACGTATGAATGGAAAATATTTATACGATATCTGGCCCGACGCACCAGAGTTTACCAGCTTTCAATGCTATCATCAATTAACCCAACTATCGGATTATGAATCAATTCCCGCGAATTGGAAATAGCACCATTGCGTTACAGGCGCAAACATAACCGGATA
The DNA here is from genome assembly GCA_937903135.1 of uncultured Alphaproteobacteria bacterium. Taxonomy (GTDB): domain Bacteria; phylum Pseudomonadota; class Alphaproteobacteria; order Rs-D84; family Rs-D84; genus Enterousia. The sequence goes on from CALDAH010000002.1 coordinate 52,332, forward strand.
TATATCTGCATATGAATATCGGATAAAAAAACCGCCCAAACTGGGCGGCAATTTTTTTTTAGAAACCGAAAACCATTCTTTGTTTTGACTGACGCTTCTTTTCGTTGCGAACGGCTTCTTCTTTTAAACGTTTGCGTTTTGTGGTCGGTTTTTCATAACGCTGACGTTCTTTCATTTCGCGGTACAGGCCTTCTTTCTGAGATTTACGTTTTGCAACGCGCAGTGCCTGTTCAACGTTATTATCGCGAACCAGAACTTTTACCATAGGTTATTCACCCCCTTTTCCACATTTTTATTTTGTTACTATAACAATTTTGGTGGAGCCAATCAGACTCGAACTGACGACCCCCTGCTTGCAAAGCAGGTGCTCTACCAACTGAGCTATGACCCCAA
>CALDAH010000003.1 GCA_937903135.1 uncultured Alphaproteobacteria bacterium
GGGAATTTATTGATTTGCTGATGGAATATGATAAACAGTTTTTGATCATTGGAAATATGAACTCGGTAATATACAGGCCGTTGCTGTCACAGATAAAAGAAAACAAAATCTGGTTTGGCGTGCGTCGCTGGACCGGCGGAATGAAATTTATCACCAATAATGGCATCCGTGGCGTATCCGCGATATGGTATACAAACATAGCGCATGGAATTATACCACCTGAATTACCATTCAAAAAGCAGGTAGAGATGCCCGCCTATGACAATGCCGATGCGGTAAATGTAAATAAATCCAGCGAACTGCCCCCTGATTACACCGGCATAGTAGGTGTTCCGATTAGTTTTTTGCAATGGTATAATCCGGACAAATTTGAAATCCTGGGCCTGGCCAATGATTTTACCTATGACGGCAAACCTTGTTATATAAATGGTGTTGTTGTGTATGTCCGCCTACTTGTCAGACGCAGATTTAAAAACTATCTATTGCCATAGGAATAAAAAATCCGGTGACAGCATATTCTTATTGCAAGCCTTATTATAAAATACAGTATTGATTTTTTCTGTAAAATTTGATATAATAATTGCAATAAAATAGCGTCCCGGAATGGGACATTTTTTTATTTTCCCCCGCACATATCGCGGGGATTTTTTTATTTAATACGGAGAGATTAATGCCACTATCCAGTAAAAAGCTGCACCGCGCAAGGGCAGCAAAAAATGACGAGTTTTATACTCAATATGATGACGTTAAAAAAGAATGCGACAATTATATGCCGCATTTTTTTAATAAAATAATCTATTGCAACTGTGACACCGCGGACAGCGCATTTGTTAAATACTTTTTGGAACTTAAAACGGCGACCCAAATCCGCGACGTATGGTTTTCCGGTGGCCACGGCGGCGATGACTTTCGCAGCCCGGCATCAATAGAAAAACTAATCGCGGCGGATATTATTGTAACTAATCCACCATTTTCTTTATTTCGGGAATTTATAGATCTGCTGATTAAATACAACAAAAAATTTTTAGTTATCGGAAACATGAATTCCGTTATGTATGCGCCAATATTCACACGGATAAAAGAAAATAAACTATGGATTGGAACGCGCGTTTTCGGCGGTAACTTTATGTTTGATGTACCCGATCAGGAATCGCTTGTACCCAACGGGAATTCGATTGTAAATATTAACGGAATAAATAAAGTAGTTATTCCCGCTACGTGGTTTACAAATCTTGAATACAATCAGCACAAGCCGTTAATATTAACCAAGCAATATTATGGCAATGAATCTAAATACCCCAAATATGACAATGCCGATGCGATAAATGTAAACTGTAAAACAGCCATTCCATTTGATTACAAAGGCGTTATCGGTGTTCCCATTACATTTTTAGACAGATATGATCCCAGGCACTTCGTTCTTTTGGGACAATCAAAAGAATTTACAACAGATGGCAAAGGCGTTCGTCTGTGCGGGCGGCAGTTATACACAAGATTATTTATCAGATTAAAGTCATAAAAGCTTGTCATGGGAATACAATCAAATATAATAGATACATGATGAGAAATGTTTTCATAAAATTTATTGCAATATGTGCCTTATTTATATTTACATTAAAGTGCAATGCGTTTGAGCTTTCTGAGTTGACTCAATATAGTTCCATGGCCCTAAAGATTTTTACCGTCAGCGACTCTATGGAAATCTCTAAGCGCACGATACAGGGAAATAAGGAGCTGGACCGTGTTCTTGGCCAGAAAGGAGTCGACTTTAAAACAACATATTCATATATTGGGCGTCAAAACTATGAAGTTAATAGCTTTACTCGTTGGTATTATTTTTTTCCCAAATCTTGGAATGGTCGTGGCAAAGGCGAACTAAAATATGAAGTCAATGATGTAATGAAATCTGGGCAGCCCGGGGATACTGTTGTTATCGCAAGAAAATCAGATGATGAAATCTTATTATTAATTGTTAAGCAGGGCAGCGCCGCCGAGCAAGAATTATATTCTGTCCTGGGGATGAGTGCCCCTGCTGCGAAACAGACGTCGCTGTGGCGGCGTCTGTGGGGTAAATCGGGAAAGCGTACGGACGATTATGAAATAAACACTCGCGCACTGCCAATGCCGGCAATACCGGAAAAATCATGGGTGCGGATATATTTTACCCCCGGCCCCGATTGCGAAAATAACATCGTCGCCAGTATTAATAACGCCACACATGCGATTGACGTCGCGGTATATTCAATTACAAACGATAAAATCGTAGATGCGCTGCTGCGCGCGCACCGGCGCGGTGTGCGTGTGCGCGTTATCAGCGATCGGCTGCAGGCGGCCGGTCGGTCATCGCTGATTGCCCGTATTCGCGATGCCGGGATTGCGGTTGTATTAAACAAAAAGCATAAAATCATGCATAACAAATTTGCAATATTTGATAAAAAGGATATTGAAACCGGTTCTTATAACTGGACATCATCCGCGACCAAATCAAATGCCGAAAACTGCATGTTTTTCCCCGAGCAGAATAATGAATTTTCAAACCAGTTTAAATATCTCTGGGAATTTTATCGCGGGTAATAACATAATATCAAGATGCCACCTGCCCTATAAATAATATATAGATTTGAATAAAACCAAAATCAGGCGACATAACGTTAAAAAAACGCCCCGAACGGGGCGTTTGTCTTATTTGCCTTCGGCAGTTTCTGGAACAACAGAAACCGTTTTACGGTCATTGCGTCCCTTTTTGAATTTAACAATACCTGCAATCTTTGCAAATAAAGTATGATCCTTGCCCATGCCGACGTTTTCGCCCGGATGTACGGCTGTACCACGCTGACGAATAATGATATTACCCGGGATTACACGCGTACCACCGGATTTTTTCACACCCAGTCTGCGCCCTTGTGAATCGCGTCCGTTCGCGGATGCCGAACCTGCTTTCTTATGTGCCATAATTTAGCTCCTTATGTAATTTCTGATTTCTGATTTTTTACGTAACCAGAAATTAACCCTTTATATCTGTTATTTTTAAAACAGTAATATACTGACGATGTCCCTTTGTACGACGATAGTTTTGACGACGTTTTTTCTTAAACACCAAAACTTTATCAGCACGTTTCTGTTCAACAACCTCGGCAATAACCTTTGCGCCGCTGATATACGGCATGCCAACTTTATCACCAATCATTAAAACCTGGTCAAATTCTACCTTACCGTCGGCATTTAGTTTTTCAACCTTAATAACATCACCGCTTTGAACGCGATACTGTTTACCACCGGTTTGAAAGATTGCAAAATTGCTCATATTCTTTCTCTTTTCGTTTGTTTTGTTTATTTATTTCATCAAAATATATAACTTTGATGCAAAGTTTGTGCAAATTGTATCGTTTTTGACCCAAAAGTCAAGTATTTTGTAGAAAACATTCTGCAATTATGTGCAATTTATACCCACCCCGCCCATGATAAAATAAAACCGCCGTGCGGCGGTTTTATTTTAGAGTTATATGCGTCTGATATTTTATCCTATTTCTCGGTGGATTTTTTCCATCCACGAATCTCTTCTACGAATGAATCTTTCAGACATTGTTCGCGCATAGCGGCAGAATTACAATTCGTTGCGTCGGCCGCGCACTCCATCGGTTCTGCGCCTGTGCCGTTTAAGATATCGTTTAATGTCACGATATTGCGGCATGTATTTTTGGTATAATCCTGACTGTTATTGCACGCCATGCTATCGGTTTTATCAATAACCGCACGGAACTGGGCATTGGACGGATTACAGATCATCGTTTCATAGCAATTCGGAACATTTGCGATCTGGGCACAATATGTTCTAATGCGGGACGTAGACCAGTCAGCATGCGCCGTTTCCTGGGTGGTATAGCAGTCCAGAATCTCGCTTAAGCATTCGTTAAAGCTAGATCCGGCAGCCGTCGCCGCGGCAAGGATGCTGGCACTTTCTTCTTTTGCGAATTCCAGTCGTTTTTGCTGCAACGCCTGCTGGGCGGCAACTTTCTGATAGCCGATATTCTGGGCGGTTTTACGCAATTGTTCACCGTATGCATCACAGTCTGCGTTCGCGTCCAGCGCATATTTTTGCAAAATACTGCGACGCGCATCCGCGACCGGACCACGCAACGACGAATACGGATCACCGGATGCTGATGTATAGCCAAAACACGTTGCAGAATTTGATGCCGAATAACCACTATTTGGCGTTACAAAGTTCAACTCGTACGTGCCGCTGTTATTTACAGTTATCATAGAGTTATAGTTATACGGACACTGTGATGCACCGTTGCCACATTTACGTCCGGACGACGGCGGTGTTCCACAGGCCTCGTATATACCGTTAAAGCATGAATCCAATACGCGGTTGCAAACATTGTTGTGTGCGTATTCAAATAATTCATAGCCCCATGTTTCGGCCAATGAATCCTTTAACGTATCCGAGCTTGCCAGGGCACCTGATATTCCGGCCATACCGCTTACTACGTTTGACAGATTTTCAAACGCATTGGTCAGATTATCATTATCGCTGGATATAATCGTCAGTGTCTGTTCCTTCGCGTCGGCCCATGACTGCAGGGATGCCAAAATATCACTGCTTGACCCGTCAATGTTTTTAATATCAAATCCAAATCTATTCCCGGATTCAGAACAGTACGCAGGCTGGGCACATGTATCCAGTTTTGTGCCATTTGTTCCGTAAATACCGTGATCGTTACACCATTTTATCGCCTGGTTTGATCCCTGACCGTATTGATTTGTAACCTCCTGCCAGGATACGCAGTTCATAACCTTTTCAGCATCGGTTAATTGGAAAGCATAGCTAACGTCTTTTCCCTTATTTGCGATTAGCAGTGCCAGCTCGCCCGATACTTTTATTAATTCTTCGTTCGCGGTTTCAAGTGCGGTTTCAGCCTCGGCAAATCCGCGGACACGACCGGCACATGCGCAGCGACGCTGTGCGGTATTACGTGCGGTACAGATTTCATCCATACATGCATAATACGATTCCATACAGTTATTATATGCATCGGCTGATATTAAACCGGTTGATGAATCAATAATATTTGAATAGTTACCGGTATATAATTTATTCGACAGGTATGTATATGTATTTGATGTTGCCGCTTTGCTGCCGCGGATTGCACTGCCGGTAAGTGATATACGCGCTGGCGTTGTCGCAGAACGGCTGCGAACCGCGCGGTTATTTGTCGCGGCGGCGGTTGTGCGCGTTGCAACATTACGTGCGGCCGTACCACGCGTTGCAGCCGCGGCCGTTGCGCGATTAGCACTTGCATTTGACGCAGATGTTGTTGCACGGGCCGCAACCGCGCGACTGTTGGTCGCCCCCGTCGCACGTGCCGCAGAAGCGTTTGACGCCGCAGTTGCCCGCGATACGGTTGCCGCGGACGTGGTATTACGTGGACTGGTTCGTGTGGTTGCCCGTGGTGACGTGCCGCCACGTGTGGCCTGTGGGCCGACGGGGGTCGGTTGATTTATCGGCGCAACCGGGTCAGCAAAAACTGCACGCATTGAAACCAGTGTTGAACAAACAAAGAAAGCACCCGCTAGCAAAAATACAGTTCCGACCGCATTTTTGCAAAAATCTGCGATATTGTTGCTTTTCATAAATACTCTCCTGTGTTCGGGAAACGCCCGAAAACCCGATGTTTTATAGCAACGCCACCATGATGGCATGCCATGCATTTATGATAATTATAACATTTTTTGCGCGCCCTGTAAATAAGAAAACCAGCGCGCCCCATAGATAAAATGGAACACATTTTTTACTATGGCGCATTAAAACTCTTTGGGTTATAATATACGCATGAAAAAGTTATTTGTGTTATTAGCGTTTATTTCTATGACCGACGCGGTATGTGCCAATCCGATGTTTGCGGACGGGACAGAAAATTCTATTGGTCTTTATATCGCCCAGGGGACGGGCAGTGGATCGTTGTTTAAGTTAATTAACCCCGGGCTGTGGGATTTTTCACCGATGACGTCTGGGATGATTCAATACAGCCAACCGATGGAGATATTTCGTCTGCCGTCGCGAATGAATCTGAACTACGTTCAAAATATTGCCTATAACAGTCAAAAGGGTCTCTCGTTTATGGCAATTGGTGTATCGTGGGATATTGCCCTGATAAACTGGCGCGGTTTTTATGCCGGAATTGGCGTCGGGCCGTATATGCGCGATTCACGCGATAGATACGTAGAAAGCCGCCTGGTATTCGGAGAAAAGGTATTTATCGGGAAAAATATTGCCGATCAATGGCGCATAGAGATATTTACGCATCACTTTTCAAACGGTGATTTTACCGAAAAAAATCGCGGTTTTAACTATACCGGCATCGGTATTAATTATAGCTTTTAATATTACCCGGCGGGCGCGCTTAACATATCTGACCCGGCCAGGCAAAATCGCCATGGCAGCGCCGCATCATCGCCGGCATAATCAATTCCAATCCGCGGCCCTGCGATAATTTCCACCGGCCCGGGGCGCGGTTCAATCCATATATCCGCCCCGCCGGTTAAACCCATCTTGTTATCCGCGCGCGTAATGCCAAGCACACGCGTTAATCGCCCGGGGCCATTACACCCGGGGTATTCCAACGCACGAATTAATACCGCCGCCGCAGTCCCGGCACGCCCCAATACAACATTTAGCATATTATGCAGGCCATAGCAGAGATAAACATACGCACAGCCACCCGTCATAAACATCGCATTATTTCGCGCCGTAGATCGCCCGGCATATGCATGACAACCACGTTCAGCCTCGGTATATAACTCCAGCTCGCATATCTGGGCGCGTATAACCGTGCCATCGGGCATACGCCGGCACAGATATGCGCCGACCAATGCGCGGGCTGCAACAATCGGATCGGATAAATAAAAATCTTGTGAAATAATCATATTATTAGTATAAAATACTAATTCTTTTCGCGCCACTTTTTTTCGGAAAAGATTCCAACGGCGACGCATTGGGCAATATGATAAAGTATAAAAGATGAAAAATACAAACTGTGATTTTAAATATACCGGGGCAATGGTACTCGGGATGCATGACGCATTGGTAGAGATAACCGGGATCTTAGCGGGGCTGGCATTTGCGATTGAAAGCAGCCGCGTGATTATAATGACCGGAACAATTGCGGCCGTCGCCGCCAGTCTGTCTATGGCCGCGGCAAACTATATGGCCCAGCGCACAGATAAAAACCCTGATGCGATAAGATGTGCAATATATACCGGGGCAATGTATATCGCAACCAGCGTTGCCATTATCGCCCCGTTCTGTGTTATTCCCAATCGCTTCTGGGCACTTGGCGCAATGGCGGTGGTCGCGGTATTAATTATTCTAACGTTTAACCTGTTTATATCACGCAATGATCGTCGTATGTTTTTACCACGCTTTGCCGAAATGCTTGGCGTATGTTCATGCGTTGCCGCCGCATCATTCATAATCGGCCAGGCGGCTAAGTATTTTTTAGGTGTTACGATATAATTATCTTTCGCGATTTTTATTATAACGCATATACGCCTTTTTCATGGAACGATTTATAATCTTATTTTCAACCGACCCCAGGTCGCCGCTTAGATCTTTTATATACGTACCCATGCAAATATCAAACCTTGGAACATACATCCCGGCCATATGACCATAAGTAGGGGATGAATATATACATATCGGTGTTCTTCTTGCACTTGAATCAGATACCGTTCTGTAAGTATTTTCATCTAACTTCTCAATCTTTTGCGGTAATTGCTGTATAATCTCACGCGCCTCGGCCAAGCGTTTAAAGACCAGCCCATACTTAACCCCTTGGATAAAGTTACGCAATTTCAATATAGCATATAATCCATATGACATATCCATGGTTCGTTTATCTAACATAACCCTGCTATGCGGCCATGGATCATCTTTGAAACGGAATAGTTTAAATTCATACCCATTCTTTTTTTTGCATACATTCAATTCCTGGCCATTCAGAATAACTTTATAATATTTTTCTTCCACGAAATATGATGAATTTATACACGAATCTGACGACAAAATAAAACGTGATACTGTATTTTTAATATCCATTTTTAAATACCTTTTTTTATATGTTATTCCAGCCAACAGCGATGTCAATATATAATTCCGGCACGTTTCCGGGAAATATTATTATAAATCCGCATAAAAAATTCCCCATATATAATCGTCGCGATCGCCGGCCCGCCCAATGCTATATAATCAGACCTATCGCTGCTTTAACCACTGCCGGGTCGCCAATACATATTCGCGTGCACGCGCGATATCAAATGTATCCGTCCCCGGTGTTTTTAACGTATCATTGGCATCAACCCAAATGATTCTGCGCCCTGCAACGGCGGCAATATTATCCAATTGTCCCGCGATATTTTCCGGCCCCAGCCCACCGGAATACCCGGTTTTATAACGCGCATACGGCGCACGCCATTGCACCGGCGAACCGGACGCGACGGATGCGTTATACAGAACGGAAAATTTATTAGATGCCCTAATCCCTTTCAGCCTATCTAAAACCATATTACTCGCGGGCGTTGAATCATGCTGCATTATAAATTCATAGTCTGAATATGTATTTAACATATCCATTAATGAATACGGATTAATTGAACATTTGTTCTCTGAATAATTTATCTGCCATCGTTTAATAATAGGCATGTTATCGTCCGGACGCACCGCAAAAAACCATTGGGCTAAATCATCATGTATCAGTCCCCGGCACATATGCGCACAGTATTCCATATTAACATGCATCGCCAAATTCAGACGGCGCGGATTATTTCGCACCGCACGCAACAATTCATCAAACCATGCACGCCGCGCTGTCCCCGGCCCTATTTTAAAACCAGACGCCTGAACCCCTATCTCAACATCAGGAAATTCATTCATAAACGCAACCAATTTATCAACGGGTGTATCCTCACGCGGGTCACTGCATACAATGGTGGAAATATTCATTTATTGCCCCCTTTTTTTTGAATAATAGCCCCTAGATACTAAATTTCAATAAAAAACTGCCCTATAACGCGGGGCATTTTTATCTCTATCCGAATTCCATTATCAGTTTTTTTGTAAAAGATCGTTCATGTTCCACCATCCCAATAATTATCATAGCCCCAACAAGAAATCCCGATCGCAAAAGCTGTGCGAAAATATAAATGATGACTATTAAATAAATTCACCAATGGGGGGGTATTCAATGTTCGGAAATAAAAATAATTCCCCATTCGCGCTTGTTTTTCTTTAAATCATTTAACACTTAACACAATCCGCATAGCACATATAACTTTATCTATTAAAATAATCCAGATGATAAGTGCCTGTGTTATGATAAAGCATTAATAACATATTTATTTTTATAATCACCTTAATCAGAATTACGGGTTAAAATATAGGGCGGGCGCTAATACACTATTTAAGCGTGTTTTAATCCCGGGCGCTGTTTACAATATCACGGAGCAACGAATTTGGTGTTGTGTAATAAACATTTCTTTGACCCAGCCATACAGCACAAATACACATTTACGCATCCAAAGGGCAGGCGCTAATACACTATTTAAGCGTGTTTTAATCCCGGGCAATGATTACTATATGCCCTGGGACAACGAATGCAGTGTTGTGTAATAAGAATTTCTTTGACGCCGCCATACAGCACGAATACACATTTACGCATCCAATGCCGCGTTTTAATTTTCAATATACTATATCGTTCCCGATTATCACACACTTTGATTTAATCAGATAATTATCAACGGATATAAATTTGCTGTTTTACCACACATGTCATTACAGGGGGCATATGACATCCAATAACCACCGGGATATTGATTATCCGCCGGCCCGGCCATAGCACTCCACCTGCGACGACGGCTATATACGCATTTTAATATAAATGCATATCATGTCTATTTTTATATTATGTCTATTAAAAAATAAGCATTTGTTAAGATTAATAAAAAACCGCCCACATGGGGCGGTTTATAGTATAATTCGGTTTTTATATCACAACTGGATTTACTCTGGCGACGACCTACTCTTCCGTGGCTTAAGCCAAAGTACCATCGGCGATACGG
>CALDAH010000004.1 GCA_937903135.1 uncultured Alphaproteobacteria bacterium
GCCACGTTGAACAATTAATAACAAAATCTCATCCGGGGATTTTTTGGCGATTACTGCAATATCACCGGGCTGGCCGGATTTCATAACGTCATTGGTTTCGTATTTAAGCTCACCCTTGCCGCGACCAGAATATGACGGCGGATAAAAATAGTAATATTTTGCACTACCTTTGATTTCATATGTTTGTTCCCCGACATATATATATTTTGTTTCATAAACTGTCGGTTTTTGCCCAAGTATTTTTTCTAAGTCTTTTGTTGCCTGAATCGTTCTTTGATTACTATGTACAGAATCACGCCTTACAAAGGTTTTTACTGCTATATTCTGATATCCTGTCAAAGAAGAAATGCTAAAGCCTAAAACACTATTGGGCAGTATAAAAATAATAGATATTAGAAATATTTTGCATAATATTTTCATGATATCTATGATGATATGATTTTTTCCTTATGTAATCAAATAATATTTAAATATTTTACGACAATCTATGCCTGATAAATATTCGACGGTACATATTCTGCCCTGAAATACTAAGGGACTTTTTATCGGTCGTAAAATCACTATCCAGGCCAAGTGTTTCAAATTGATCCGGGTTATATTTAGCCATAAATGTAATCGGAACGCCCATTATGCCAAAATAATCAACTGGTATATCCGACACGCGGTTAACGTTTATTGCATCGGCGTTATCGTATTGCGGATAAGCACTTTCGTTACCATAATAATTTTTATGAATCTCTAATTCGTTTTCTATAAACCTAATCCCGATATTGGTAAACCAACATGTTATTCCAAATTTTTTATACGTCCCATCGGGTTGCAAAAACATTTTTGGACAGCTGTGCCCGCACCATATATTACATTTCGCCATGTTATTAAAAAGATTTCTGTAACCCACGGCATTAATGTTTCCAATGATCAAAAACTGTTTATCGTATAGCATCAGCAAATCAATAAATTCCCGGAACAATGAAAACGGCGGGTTTGTAACAACGATGTCCGCGCGCTTTAATATAGCGACGGCGGCATCACTGCGGAAATCCAATCCGCCCAGGCCGCCTGACCATATAACATCGCGTATTTTGCCCCGCG
>CALDAH010000005.1 GCA_937903135.1 uncultured Alphaproteobacteria bacterium
AGATTATATAGGATTTATTGGATTTACGCAATTATTTAATTGGCCGGCAATTGCCGGCCAATTTTATGTTTTACTTTATCTTTTTAATTTTGTTGGCAAATGTTACCGTATACTGCGTTGCCGACCACAGCGATGCCAGCAGGGACAGCCACAGACCAAATATTCCAATCTGGGACAGAACATTCATGGATATCAGGTAAAAACGTGAAATGTTATCCGGGGTAATTAATGTGCTGATGGCAAATAAGAATAAAAACGCCCCAAGTGCAATCATCTGAAATGTGGTTTTGATTTTACCCATGGACATGCGGGCCTTTGGTACGGGCATTTCAATTTTTTGCGTACCTAAAAATTCACGCAGGCCGCTGATATATAATTCGCGCGCGATCATTATTATTGCCGGGACAACTATAAACCATACCGGCATCATAATTGTTAGCATTATCATTGTATTTACAACCAGCAGCTTGTCGCCAATGTGGTCCATTACGCCGCCAATCTTAGACGTGGCATTATATTTTTTTGCCAGATATCCATCAAAGAAATCAGATATCGCCGCGAATGCAAATAATATAAATGATACCCAGTACCATTGAAACATTAGCGTCGGAATAATCACAAATGATGCAGCGATTCTGAACGCTGATAAAAAGTTAACAAAAGATTTCATTATAATTTCTCCTTTTAAATAAACATGTATGTATTATATCACTTCGCTGTGGAAATATGCATATATTTTTTCAGCGGCATGTTTTCCCAGGCCCGGGACACGCATTAACGATTGTAAATCTGCGTCCATTATCGGGCGAACTGAACCGTAATGCGCCAACAGTGCGCGTTTTCGTCCCGGCCCGATGCCATCAATTTCATCCAGTACCGACGCGGTTAGTTGTTTCGCACGGACCGTGCGGTGGTATGTAATTACGAATCGGTGCGCTTCGTCGCGAACGGCACGAAGTAATAAAAACAGCGGCGATGATTTATCCATATCGCGATATACCGTTCCGTCCGGGGTAATAAAATGTTCGTCGCCGTCGCGAACCTCGCCCTTGGTTACGCCAAGAATCGGAATATCGGGTGCGGTTTTTTTTGCAATATTCCATTGGGCGATTCCACCGTCTACTATGATCAAATCTAATTTGTCCCCGCGTTCGGTTGCGCGTTTTATAAATTCCTGCATCATGGCGATATCGTTCCCCGCACGGGCAGCGTCACGCAGTTTAAAATGGCGGTAGCCGGATTTTATAAACCCGTCATGGCCAAATGTTATCATTGCGCCAACGGGACTTTTCCCGAATAGGTGCGAGTTATCAAAAACCCCGGCAGATTTTATTTTTATCCCCAGCCAGTTTTCCAAATCAGATACGTTTTTATCCCAGTCTAAAATCGCGCTATGCGCATGATTTCGCCGTATACCGCGATCGGACGTATGTGTTAATGCCGATATTTTATCACGCGTGGCCGCCGCCGATTCATAGTCCATGTTATCCGAATATTTTTTCATATCACGCGTAAGCTCTGCGATAATCGGTTCACTGTCGCCCGTTAAAATTCGCCGCGCCAATGAAACGTTTTTGTTATAGTCTGTCTGGGGGATGCAGCACGGCGCACTGCAGCGGCCGATTTGATGCAGCAGGCACGGCCGGGATCGGTTACGCATAAACGTATCCGTGCATGTTCGCAGACGGCATACTTTCTGAATGGTTTTTATCGTTTCGTTTAACGCCGATACCGACGGATACGGGCCGTATACATCCCGACGCTGGGATATTTTACCGCGAAATTTTAACAGACGCGGATATTCACTGGCGGTTAAGGCCAGCATCGGATACATCTTGCCGTCGGTTAGCATGATGTTATATTTCGGCTTTTGCGTTTTAATTAATTCCTGTTCCCGGATTAGCGCATCAGATTCCGTCGCCGTTATTTCCCATTCAACGCGGGTTACCAGCGTACGCATTATCTGTTTATGGAGTTCGAGTTTCGGAATATCTAAATACTGACGCAGGCGGTTGTATATATTCTTGGCCTTGCCAACGTATAGCAAATTATTGTCCGCGTCGTACATTTTATATACGCCCGGGGACATAGGACTATTTTCAATTAAATCAGAAAATTGAATATTCATGTTATTTATGATAGAATATTAAAAGACAAATAGCAAATAAAGGCATTAATATGATACAAGAATCCGGACGATCAATGATTGAAATGCTGGGGGTTTTAACCATTATGGGCGTAATTACCATCGGCGCAATCGGAATGATATCAACAGCGATGCGAACACAGAAACGTACCGCGGTAAACGACGACGTTATTCAAATGGTAACGGGCGTACGACAGCTGCTAGGGGAATTTGACGATTATTCGAATATTAATAACGCAACTATATTCGGGGCGATCGGGATATCTAATAAAAACCCGTATGGCGGGACGTATGAATTAATGGTAAATCCTGCAAACGCGCGACAGTTTATCGTGGCAATTAACGGACTGTCCGAGACAGATTGTCAATATTTTTTAACCAAGGCATGGTCTGATTCGGTTGGATATCAATTATCTGGCGGGAAAAACGGCGGCGCAACCGGTAACTGTGGTGCGCAAAACGGTCAAAATACAGTTCAGATAATATACGGCGAATAACCCCGATGGCAGAGTTTATAGAGATATCACAGGTAGAGGATGGAACGCGATTACTGCGCTGGTTTCTGCGACATTTTCCGTCTATGCCCCAGCGGGATTTTTATAAGCTGTGTCGCGGCGGCCAGATTCGGGTAAATTCAAGACGCGTTCGCGGCCAAGAAATTCTGCGGACAGGGGATTCGGTGCGTATACCGCCTACGATCGCTGAATTTGCTGCGCCGCGGCCAAAGACTGAAAATGGCGAAAAATATTCACTTGCGGATTTAGAGATGCTGCGCTGCTGCATCATTCATAATGATGATGATATTGTTGTTTTCAATAAACCTGCGGGACTGGCGGTGCAGGGGGGGACGGGAATTCGTAAATCTGTTGATAAAATGGCTGCGGCATTATTCCCTTATGATAAAATTTCGTTGGTTCATCGCCTGGATCGTGATACCAGTGGAATTTTGGTCGTCGCCAAAAATCAACGCGCGGCGCAGATGCTGGCCGCTGCATTCGGGGCAAAAACCGCGCATAAGGAATATTTAGCGTTATTAAACGGAAATGTTCGCCCCGCCCACGGGACAATTGATAACTTTATGACCAAGGGGCATGTTTATGACAGTCCTGCGCGTGTAAACGATGGTACGGGGCAGCGCCCGCAACGTGCGATTACAGATTATCAGGTATTAGCCGCGGCCGCCGGTTGCGTATCATGGGTTTTATTTTCACCAAAAACTGGCCGTACGCACCAGCTGCGAGTGCATAGCGCGTTTTCGTTAAATGCACCGATCATAGGTGATGTGTTGTATGGCGGGGGCAGAAAACTGGATGCGGCGTTACAGTCAATTATCGGGACGCGTAATTTATTCTTATTGGCATATAAGCTAACATTTCAGCATCCGGCAACGGGAAAGTTAATGACGTTTCGTGCGCCGATCCCTGATTTTATGATGCCGGTTATGAAATTCTTGGAATTACCACTGCCATAATTTTATCGGGAATTTAAAATAATATGGTCAGAAAAAAAAGTTTATTTTTATCAGTTACGCGAATTGTCAGCTTGTTTGTTATGGGGCTGATTGTCGCCGTTGTTATTGCATTGTCCCAGGTTAACCTGGAAACGCTGCGCGGGAATGTTTTAGCAATTCTGCAAAATGCGACGGGCATGCCGGTCGAGATAGACGGTGCGGTTTCATGGAAGCTGTCACTGCGCCCGCGAATTGAATTGAACCAGGTACGAATTCCGAACGCGGAATGGGCGCATCATAAATATGCGTTTAGCGCAGAAAAAATTGACGTAACGTTAAATCTTTTGTCGCTGTTCCGGTCGCGCCCGACAATTCAAAATGTAAAGATTTACGACGCAAGTGTCTGTGTTGAGAAAAACGACAACGGCGAGTTGTCTATTACCCCGTTTAGCGGCAGTCCCGCGCCCGGCGACGATGATAAATCAAAGCCCCAGGATAAATACCCGTTTGAAGATCCGGGACTCGGCGGGGTTGAGGTACGAAATCTAATCGCGCATATTTTTGACGATACGTATTCGGTTGTCGGTTTTAACGTTCGCTATGTCCCGCGGCGCGATCAGCGTGAATATGCCGGGTGGATAAAATCTAATACCGATGTATTTCCGTTTATTGTATCGTATTCGGAATATAATCCGGAACGAAAGGTTTATCCTGTTCGCGTCGCGCTATCAACCGGGGGGGATGCGTTAATCGGTAATGTCGCACTTGAGGGTAAAAGCCGTATGCCGATTGATTTTATTATCAAAGGTGATATCCCAGATATTGCGGCCCTCGGGGATACTGTCGGGGTTCATTTGGCCGAAATGCCGAAGATGAAGGTTAATCTTGCCGGCGGTTTTGATCGCAGAAAAATATCATTGCGTAAATCATCCGTTCAGGTTCGCGGAATGGAAATTAATATATCAGGGGATTATGATTGGTCGGGAAAAATCCCGCAGATTAATCTGAACCTTGAATCTGATAGAATTGATTTAATAGAAATGTTTCCCGGAATATACGGGCGCAAATGGATTCGGCCAAAACGCGATTTAAATGTTTTTAAAGATATACCGCTATTCGGGGATGAATTCTTAAAATATAACATAAATCTGCGTTCCGAGATTTTAAACTTAATTGTTTACCGTGATTTAAATATTCGCGATATTGATTTATCGGTAAAGCTAAAAAACGCCAAGGCACGCGTAGATGCCGGTGCGGTTATCGCCGGGGGCGAGATTAAAATTGCCGCCGATATTGATATTGAAAACGACGGGCATATGTACGGACGCGCAGGGGCCGTGGCACGAAATGTATCGGTCGGGAATTTATTGCGGGAAATTCGAATAGATGACATTTTATCTGATTTGCCCGTTAACATAGAAACATACGTAGAGGCGGATGGAACAAACCTATCTGAGGTTATGCAAACCATAACCGGGCCAGTTCGGGCGTATTCAACGGCATCCGGGTATGCGCATTCGGCACTGGTTGCGAATATGTATGGGACGGATTTTTTAACATCTCTGCGCCATAGTATTCAGGATTTATTCCGTACGGATAAAAAGCATAATCAGATTAAAATATCATGTGCCGCGGTTAATACTAAACTACGTCACGGGCGCGCCGAAACCCAGCAGGGGGTGGCGGTTGAAACGAATGCTATAAACATTCGCCTGGCCGGGAGCTTGGATTTAGGTGATGAAAACATGCGGCTGGCGTTAACGACTGTTCCGGTGCGCGGGTTAAAATTATCACTGACCGGTAATGTTGTAAATTCTATTGAATTAACGGGAAATCTGGCAGAACCTGATATAAAAATAAATGGTGCGGCCGTCGCAGGCAAGGTTGCATCGGCAACCGGGATCGGTTTATTGCTGGCGCCGTTTACCGGCGGAATTGGATTGGTTGCCGGGGCCGGGGTTGGGCTGTTGGCGGGGGATTTGCTGGAAAACTGGCTGGCCGATGGAACGCCGTGCAAAACGGCAATGGAACGCGGTGCGCCGGCGCGGCGTGACGATCCGGAATGGATGGATATGCCAATAGAGAGCCTGTTGGAATCAATTATGAATAAAAAATAAGGGATAAAAAATGTTTAATTGGTCAGGACTTATTCAGATAGTAATAATTGCTGTAATATTATGTTTATTTTATCGCAGCTTTATTAAAAATACATCATCGGAAAGGCTGGTGCGCGGGCTGCTGGGGTTGGCGCTGTTATGGGCGGCCAGTTTTATAATGTCGTGGGTGCACCTGGATTTATTAGCGACGTTTTTACACTGGACGGCGTTATTCCTGTCGCTGAGCTTGATCGTTATTTTTCAGCCGGAATTGCGTAAGTTTATGGCATTAATGGGAAACATAGAAGGCTGGGGGCGAATATTTCGCCGCGACGCAGGGCCGCGCCGGGATACGCGTGCGCTGGATGCGATTGTATCCGCGGTTGAATATATGTCAGCTAAGCATACAGGGGCATTGATAGTATTCCCGAGCAGCTTGGACGAAAGTGCAATTGAACGCAAAGGTGTTCGCGTTGACGCGATTATTAGCAGTGAGTTACTGTTGACTATATTTTTTAACAAAACACCTCTGCACGACGGGGCGGTTATAATTACCGCGGATCGGATTGCGTATGCAGGGGCAATATTGCCTTTATCGCAGAATAACTTAAATTGGAAATACGGTACGCGTCATCGGGCGGCACTCGGACTATCAGAGGTGTCCGGGGCATCCGTATTGGTTGTATCCGAGGAAAGCGGAGATATATCTATCGCCGAGAAGGGTAAAATTACAAAATATGATGATTTGAAAAAGCTGCGCGGACGGTTAGAAAAGATTATGGATAAATAAAAATCCGCCCCACGGGGCGGTTTTATTTTAATCAAGTATTGGTTTTTTGGGATTTTTTACCCTTGCACCGAATCGGCATTTTTTGATAAACTGGGGTTGAAAGATTGTAGGATAAAACATATACACACAGTTATACAGGAGCATATAATATGGAATTTTCGGTATTTCGTCAGGTTTTGATTCGTGCGCTCGGGCATATGCAGTCCATTGTGGAAAAGCGTGCAACCTTACCGATTTTAATGAATGTTAAATTAGAGGTCGCAGATGATTTAATTATGTCCGCGACAAATGTTGATTTGGAATTGGTTGAACACGTCGCGGCCGATATTACATTGGGCGGTAAAACCACCGTCCCGGTTCAGATGTTATATGATATCGTTCGTAAATTACCAGATGATGCTGAGATTAACTTTAAACAATCCGGGGATCAATTAATTGTATCCAGCGGACGTGCTGAATTTCGTTTGCCAACGCTGCCGGCGGAAAATTTCCCGGCGATGGCGGGCAGCAACTTAACCACAAAATTCCAGATGACAACGGGGGATTTAGCACATCTTATTAACCAAACGAAATTTGCGATTCCAACAGATGATGTTCGTTATCATCTGGGGGGGATTTATTTCCATATCGCCGACGAAGGCAAAGAAAAAATGTTAACGGCCGTTGCAACGGATGCCCAGCGTTTGGCACTGTGTTCTATGCCGGCACCGGCGGGCAGTGCGGAAATGCCAGCTGTTATTTTGCCGCGTCGCGTTATCGGTGAATTATCAAAGTTATTAGAAGATGCGACCGTTGACGATGTTACAGTTGAATTATCTGATACCAAGGCGCGCTTTGTCGTTGGGTCTGCGACACTTACCAGTAAATTAGTTGACGCGCAATATCCGAATTACCGCGTCGTGATACCAAAGGGTAATGATAAAATCGCCGTTCTGGACAGAAAACAGTTTGTAAACGCGGTTGATTTGGTATCTGTCGCCAGTGTTGATAAAACAAAGTCTGTTCAGCTAACGTATTCTATGAATAAATTGGTTGTTAATGCATCCAGTCCGGATGCCGGGACGGCTAAACAGGAATTGGATATTGAATATAACGGTGACAGCTCGTTTACGGTTGTATTTAACGTAAAGTTCTTGTTAGATGTTGCCGGCCAGGTTGAAGGGGATAAATTCCAGATGGAAATGCAAGATCCTTTGTCGCCGACAATTATTAAATCTACGGATAAAAATACAGATGCGTTGTTTGTTTTAATGCCAATGCGTATGTAGGCTGTGTGTTAGTTATATTTCCCCGCGAGTTTCGCGGGAATTTTTTTATTATTGCCAGCAAGATATATTTAAAAATCGGGAAAAACATAAATTTCACAATACTTCGTTATTTATTTTAGTATTAGCGTTTATATTAAAATAATGGCGTTTTATAATTGCAAATGTATATTTTTATGATAATATTTGCCCCGCAAAAAAAAGGTAAATAATATGACATTAGAAGAAATTGCACCGGGAAAATTGCCCCCGGAAAAGATGAATGCAATCATAGAAGTACCGGAAAACGGTTATGTTAAATATGAAATTAATAAAGAAACGGGATTGTTAAAGGTTGACCGTATTCTGCATACGCCTGTGGCGTATCCGGCCAATTATGGGTATTTCCCGGGAACGTTGGGCGACGACGGCGATCCGCTGGATTGCGTCGTTGTATGTAATGCGCCGCTGCGTCCGGGTGTTTTAATCGAGGTTCGCCCAATCGGCGTTTTGTTAATGGAAGATCAGGCCGGTGGCGACGAAAAGATTATATGCGTACCACGTGATAAAATTGACCCGTATTATACAGATATTAAAAATTTAAACGAGCTGCCTCAGGTTTTGCGGTCAAAGATTGAATATTTCTTTCAGCATTATAAAGATCTGCAGCCGAATGCATGGTCAAAGGTTACAGGCTGGGCAAATCACGAAACTGCATCGCGCCTAATAATGGAATCTATTGACCGTTATTGGCTGCATAAGAGAAATGCTAAATAAAATATCTTGCGATATTAATATCTGGTTTTATAATCAGGAATAAATAATATAAAGAGGTAAAACAATGGCGTCATATATTGCAAATGATATGCGTGTAGGATGGGTGATTTCCCATAATGGTAAACGTTATTCCGTAACATCTATTACAAAGGTAAAACCGGGCAAGGGCGGCGCGTTTGTTCAGGCCGATCTGCGTGATATTGATACCGGTAATAAGGGTGGTGATCGCTGGCGTTCCGAAGATAAGGTTGAAAAGCTAATGGTTGAAGATTTTGACTGTCAGTATTTGTATTCGGATGGGACGGATGCGTTCTTTATGAATTTATCTGATTATGAACAGTTTACTATGCCGGTTGATTCCCTGGGCGAGCAGATGAAATTCTTAGCGCCCGAGATGACGGTTAAGGCAAATTTCGTAGAAGGTCATCCGGTTTCTATTTCATTGCCGAAAACGGTTATTGCCACGGTTGAGGAAACTGAACCGGCACTTAAAGGTCAGACAGCGTCCAGCAGTGGTGGAAAACCTGCGATTTTGGATAACGGCGTTCGCGTTCAAGTTCCGTTATTCGTAGATGCGGGTGAAAAAATCGTTGTTAATACAGAAACGTTGGAATACGTTGAACGCGCAAAATAAAAAGTCCCCGTATGGGGATTTTTTATTAGCGATAATTTTTTTACCAAAATAAAAATCCCGCAGTCGCGGGATTTTAAATATTAACGTACGCCCCAGTTTAAAATCAAATCCCGGCAGCCAATCATCCCCAGGCCAGAGCTGCTAAGGAAGAATTGCAGAACGATACCGATACTAAATAGTAAAATAAATCCGACCAGCATCCCCGTTCCTTTTCCCTGCAGATCTTTTATATCAACAGCTTTCCCGCTGGATATAAATCCCCAGGCCCAGCCGGCGATGATAAATGCCGCGCCAACGAATGCCAACGTACGCAAGATTTGAAAAACACCGTACATTTCAGCAATTAATGGGCAAAGTCCATCCATATTTACCGCCATCGCAGGCATAGATGCGGTTATGCCAAGCAGTGCAATATTGAATTTATTAATTAGTTTTTTCATATAAATCCCCTTTGTATGTTAATTTAATTTTATCATAAAAAACATATTGTTTCAAACAAAAAGCGTCACGGTGATGTGACGCTTTGAATATATTGTAATAACAATTTACATCGCAGGCATAATTACATATCTGCGTTTTAAAACCGCCTGGCCGCAGGGGGCAGATCCGGTTCGCGCCGCGGCACATACAGGGCATGCGCTGCTGTCGGCGGCGGTGGTTAAAATCTGACGTTCCTGGGGACGTGGTTCGCCGAATGTATCGCGATTATATAAATCTTCGCAGCGGGTGTTGCGATAAACGATGCGTTTGCCGCGTTCCATGTTGCGAACGGTTGCTGAAAAATGATTTCCCGCTTCGCCCGCGTAATAAATGCAATCTTCGCCATCCTGGGTGTAGCGAATGTCGCCTTTGTAATAATCATAATAGGATGCACACCCCGCCAATGCGGTTAGGGCAATCGCAGAAACCAATAATTTTTTCATATACCCGTCCTTTTAATCAAAAAAACTGTTATCTCTGCCCGTGCTCCCGATTCGGGTTAATTGTTGCACAAATCAATCGGTTGTCAAGGCGGATTACGAAAAAACTTAATCGTATAAATATTAAAATATGCTATAATTTATAAAATAAGCACAAGGGGAGATATATGTCGTATGATAAATTTGGACTGGTAAATACTAGTGATATGTTCGCTAATGCAATTGCGCGTCACTATGCGATTCCGGCATTTAATTTTTATAATATGGAAACACTGAATGCAATTATCGGGGCGGCGCGCGATATGCGCAGTCCGGTGATTTTGGCGGTATCGGAATCTGCAATGCGATATATCGGGGATGACATGCTAATGGGGATGATCGCGGGGTTGCGACTGTCCGGTGATTTGCCGGTTGCGTTACATCTGGATCATGGGGCGTCATATGATGCGTGTGCCCATGCAATACAATTGGGTTTTTCCAGTGTGATGATTGACGGCAGTAAATTGCCGTTTGATGAAAACGCGCAGCTGGCCAAGTCGGTTGTTGAACTGGCACATTCGCATAATGTCACGGTCGAGGCCGAGCTGGGGACATTGGCCGGGATAGAGGATGAAAATACTTTTGGGGAAAGTTCGTGTTATACAAATCCGGCGGATGTTATCCGATTTGTTGACGCGACGGGCATAGATTCATTGGCGATTGCAATCGGGACCAGTCATGGTGCATATAAGCGCAAAAGCGACGCCGAGGAGCTGCGGTTTGATATTTTAGATGATATAGCAAAAAGACTGCCGGATTTCCCATTGGTTTTGCATGGCGCGTCCAGTATTCCAGCGCGGCTGGTGGCGCAGATTAACGAATTTGGCGGTGAAATGGGTGGTGCGCGCGGGATTGATGCGGCGCAGCTTCGCCGCGCGACCGAGATGAATGTTTGCAAGATAAATGTTGATAGCGACTCGCGCTTGGCATTTACGGCGGCGGTTCGCAAATCACTGGTGGAAAATCCGAAAAATTTTAATCCGCGTGAATACCTCGGCGCGGCGATTAAATCGGTTTATGATAACTGCGTTGATGAAATATGTAATATTATGGGGTCGGATAATAAAATCTGATCGCGGTGGTGCTGTTGTAATTAAATAAAGCCTGTTATGAATGAAATGATACCTCTACACAATTCGCGGCGTGTGGGGTATTATTTGGCTAATTGCGAATATATTCTCTTGCGCGCCGGCATTATGTAATGTATAATCGTCGTGAATCTAAATGGAAATTTGGATTCGGGCTTTACAAGGCCCAGTTAGGTCGGTGCAAATTGCATCGAGATTATTCAAAAAGGGTGTGTTTTTTGCACCGCATTCTCTGGCTTTTATGTCGGGGAGCTGTTGGTTATACAATACGGTTTTACCGAAAGACCAGCAGGATCAACCTAACTGATTTTTGTAACTCCCCGACATCCGTTCCGTATGGTTTTATTCTTTTGTTGCTGTATTGCGTGCGGGTGTTATTTGTTTATCTGTACGGGGCACAAAGGGTTTTGTTATGGGTGGCTGACGTTGGTGGATTCTCATCTCCAACCCAAAACTGCCAGCGTCGGTTGCCCGCTTTTTTATTTTTGTTCTTCTATGTTGGCCAATGAAAATAATACCGATGATATTAGCGACTGATAGGGGACGTGCTGCTGGTCGGCCAGTTCTTTGATTTTATCCAGTATTGGCCGGGGGATTCGCATATTAATTACGCAGTCTGATTTATTAAACGCCTTGTATGCGGCGTATTCTTTTAACAGAGATTCAATGTTCATAATGAACAATTGTTGCATAACGTTGGGCATATACTTTCTCCTATACAGTCTGCAATACCGGCGTCTTTACAGGTGACTATAACATTGTATTGGCGATTGTCAATACAATTGTAATCACGGTCGTGTTGTCGGCTGTGATGGCGCGTGTGTTGCCGGGTGTGTGGGCGGTTGTGCTGGTGTGCGGGCGGCGCGCGCTGCGTTTGCTGTGGATGGCATTTGCGTGGCCGGCGGGCGGTTCAATAACATACAGGGCTATATTCCCGCTGGGGATTATATTGATCGGGCGGGCCGTATTGCGTGATTAATGGGATATGTTCCCAATGCTATGGCGATGATTGCTGCGGGGCTTGCTTTTTATATTTGTTATATATAAAATTAGTCTGGATTTATTTTATGGAAAGGGAAGTTTATGCTGAAAAAATTCTTGTGCTTTGTTGTCTGCTGCCTGGTTATTATATCACCGGCATTGGCCGAGCTGAAGGTTGATATTGTCGCCGGCGCTAGTGAGCCGATATCGGTCGCGGTTCAAAAATTTGAAACCATTGGTGACGTTAATAAAAAAGACGCCGCAATGATACGCAGCGTCGTTGAAAACGATTTAAAAACGACCGGGTTGTTCCGTATCGTTTCACATGATGCGTTGCCTGAATATGTAAAAATGGGTGATATGCCGAATTTTAAACTCTGGTCCGCGATCAAGGCGCAGGTTTTGGTTCAGGCGACACTGTCGGCAGATGCCGGGAAGTATAAATTAGAATTCTATGTTTGGGATGTCCCCGGCGCCGAGCAGATAGAGGCGCAATCGCTGGTTGCGTCGCGTAAATCGGCCCGACGTTTAGCGCATATTATGGCCGATGCCATATACGAACGCTTAACGGGCGAGATTGGATATTTTGACACGCAGATAGTATTTATCGCCGAAACGGGACCGGTAAGTAATCGCGTAAAACGTATGGCAATTATGGACCAAGATGGATATGGCATGCGGTATTTATCAGATGATAAAACATTTGTTATGTCGCCGCATTTTTCGCCAAATATGCAAACTATTGTATTTTTATCCTATCGCGATGATGATCCGATGGTATGGACACTGGACCTAGAAACCGGTGAACAGCGCAGGTTGGGGCATTTCGGGGGAATGAACTTTGCGCCGCGATTTTCGCCCGACGGGTCAAAGATTGCACTGTCGCTGGTAAAGAACGGCATTACGCATATATATGAATATGATACCGAGTCAAAGCAGCTGCGGCAGTTAACATTTGGTAATTCGCTAAATACCAGTCCGTCATACTCACCGGATGGAAAAAAGCTGGCGTTTAATTCAGACCGTTCCGGCCGCCAGCAGATTCACGTATTGGATCTGGATACGGGAAATGAACAGCGAATAACATATGGCGCGGGGCGATATGCAACGCCGGCGTGGTCGCCCGATGGTCAATTTATCGCATTTACCAAAATGGCAGATGATACGTTTTATATCGGAATAATGGATGCACGTGGACGTAATGAAAAAATCTTGGCCGGCGGCTGGTATATGGAAGCGCCATCATGGGCCCCGGGGTCGCGTCGCGTTGTATATTATGAAACGGAAAAGGCCGTAGATGGCATAGAACGTATTAGCCATATTCGCAGCGTGGATATTACCGGGCAAAATGTGTATGATATTGATCTGCCCGAAAATGTAAACGGCGTTGAACCTACGTGGTCGCCACGCGTGCAGTAGTGGTCGCGCCCGGAATGTAAAATCGCACCTTTGGGTGCGGTTTTTAATTCCCGCCCGCGTGAAAAATATATAGATATAATTTTAGAAATTTCATTTATTCCTGTGATTGTGATATAATGCATATATGAATAAAATAATTGTGGCGATTTTATCAACGTGGATTTTTTCAGCGGCGAATGCGATGCCTGCTGTGGTGGATTATATATTTGATGGCGATACGTTTGCGGCATATGCATATATTGATGATGATATTCAGGTCGCAGTTCGTGTCCGATTAATGAATGTTGATACGCCGGAAATTCATGGCCAGTGTGAACGCGAGATTGAAATGGCACTGCGTGCACGGGATCGGTTGGCGCAATTAGCGCCGGTCGGATCGCGTGTTGAATTGGTAAATATTCGCGATGATAAATATTTAGGCAGAATTGACGCAAATGTTATTTTGCCCGACGGGCGTGATGTCGGGGACGTGTTGATATCCGAAAGGATGGGGCGTCCATATTCCGGCGGTCGCCGGGCCGGGTGGTGCAGATAGCGGCCGATCCGGCAACCATTTATGGGGGTATAAATTGGCCGCATATTTTATATACCGCGTGTGTTATGCAGGCCGCAATCCCCGATGCCGGGGGGCAGGGCGCAGCGCGATATAAAAAAATCCCGAATATCGGGATTTTTTTACTATAACAGACAACCTTTATGCGCTGTGTCGGTTAATGGCATTGGATATTTCATCCAGTGACGCGTTGCATGGCAGCAGCGGTTCGAACCATAGGTTTGCAGTCCCCGGGCGAATTTTCCCATGCTTTGGCCAATATAGGCCTGCGTCTGTTCCGACCGGTAAAATCGGCAGTTTAAGTTCATGTGCCAAGAACAGCAGGCCGCGTTTTAACGGAACGCGCTGTCCGGGCTTTGTTCGCGTGCCCTCGGGGAATATAATTAAAACCTGGCCGTCCATAATCTTTTTGGCGACGACCGCGCCCAGTTTCCCCAGATTTGTTTTCCCCCGTGTTCGGTTTACCGGGACCAGTCCCATGCGCCAAAATGCCCAGCCGTATATTGGAATCCACATAATCTCGCGCTTTACGATAAAAAATGAATTCGGTATAACCTGGGACAGGATCGCGATTTCCAATATAGACATATGTTTTGCGGCGATAATCGCCTTGCCGTCCAGGCGGTTGTTTTCATTTGGCATCGGGGGGATGTCGCATTCATCGCTGGTCGGGTAATGAACGTTATATTTTATACCGCCAATTATGCGCGCCAAAAGCAATACGCCACCGGCACAGGTTATAACAAAAAATCTGTTAATGCGGCGCGATACCAGCCCGATTAGTAAAATCGGCGACCACAAAATAAAGTATAAAGCCAGTAATAATTTAAACAATATCGTTCTTATCATTTTTCCTTTCCTTGTTTATTTTAACTTTCTTTTATTCCGAACAGCGTGACGATATATTTTATATATTCAGTTGTCCAGCGTTCCAACCGTTTTGATGCCCCCATCGCAATTAGTGGTGCAGGGCAGGCGACTATTTTTATTGTCGGCATCTCGGTTCGCATTAGGTGCATGGCCCGGTTCATATGATCCTCGGTCGTGATAATAACAATACGATCCAGGCCATTGCGATTAGCGATCTTTTTTATAGCAAGTGCGTTTTGATACGTAGACTTTGAATCAGATTCAATAGATACTTTTTTTGCCATCGTAACAGATCCCTGTGCGCCGGCGCCGATTATATATAGGTCGGTATCCGGGTACTGGCGCAGTTTCTGCATGGCAAACGGGATGCGCCGGGCATCGCCCGTTAAAACAAATATGCTGTCGTCGGGCATTATTTCATTGCACGTGGTCGGAGCGGTTGATTTAAAAATTAACCCGCCCAATATAAAACAGCCGAATATTAAAAATGATGGAGTTAGAAATTTCATTAACTGTTTTTAAGGATGTTTATTGTTGTACGCTTGGTTATCCATATCGCAAATATTGTAATAAATACCGGCATTAGGATTAGCAGCAGCCAGCCAATAGCCGATATCCCGAGCATTGCCATTAGACCAATGCGGGCACTGTGTGCGGCAGATAAAATTAATAATAACACAGGTGCGGCGATCGCAAAGCCGATTAGCCCCGCGACCAGGCATATCTTGGTTACGATAATCTGCATCTGGCGGGCAACGAATGCATCGGTTGCCCCGATTTGATTTAGAATTTCCAGCTCGCGGCGGTGCAGCATTGCGGTATTACGTGCAATATATGATATAGACGCGCCGATCGCCCCGAGGGTTAGCGTTAATACAATCCCTGCGATTAAAATCATTTTCCAGCCGGCGGACGTTGAGGTTTTCAGCGCACTGGCATGCGTTAAAAATCGTGCGTGTTGGGATATTTCTTTGCCGACGGCGGTCATATCGGATTTTGTTTTAAATTTAATTTCCCACATTTCAGGCAAATAGTTTTTTAACGCCCCGCCGCCCGATACCCATGGGCGCAGCATTGCGTTCATATCATCCGTTGTTATTTTTACAGATTCTGCGATTTTATCAGAATTTTCGGATAATATTTTTTCAATTTTCCCCGCGGTATCTGATTTGGTTGTCTGAACCGTGGCATATAAATCCCATTGGGCGTTCCAGCGTATAACCCCTGTGCCAATGGATAATGCGATCCCAAGTGCCAGAACAGATAAAAATGTTAGTAATGACATAATCGCTGTCATAAACATAGACTGTTCGCGAAGTAGTGAAAATACCGTTTGTCTTTTTATCATTATACATTCCCAATTTCGTCAAACTGTTTAGATAATTCTGTAAAATAGTTTTGCGGTTTTGGACCTTTCCAGATTTTTTTCGGATCAGAATTCGTATCGGCGGATTTCCCGGCAAAGCTTAACCGATGGTTTTCAACGTTTATTACCGGAAATTTATAAGTAGACATTAATTTTTTACTATGCGTTGCCAATATAATTGTTGTGCCGAACATTTTATTCATCTGAATAAACAGTTCCATTAGTCGGGCGGCATTATCATCGTCAAGGTTTCCGGTCGGTTCGTCGGCCAATAGTATCGCCGGCTGAATAATAATTGCACGGGCGACCGATACGCGCTGCTGTTGACCGCCGGATAGTTCCCGCGGATTCGCGTCGGCATATTTGCCCAGGCCGACCCAGTCCAGGACCTTGTTTACCAATTTTTTTATCTTGGTTTCTGACATCCCGCGTACACGCAGCGGCAGGGCGACGTTATCAAAAACACTTAAATGCGATAACAGAGAATATTCCTGAAAAACAATTGCCATTTTATGGCGCAGCTTTGCAATATCGTCGCGGGTCATATCATCTGTGCTTTGGCCGAATAGTTTTATTTGCCCGCGCAGAGGTTTGTGCAGCTGATATATTAACCGCAGCAGTGTCGTTTTTCCCGCGCCGGACGCCCCCGATAGGAAATAAAACGCGCCCGTGCTGATATTAAATGATACGTCCGTTAATACCTCGTGGGCGTCATCGTATGCCGCGGCCACGTTTGCAAAAGATATAGATGTATTGTCTTCCATAATAAAAAATATTAGTAAAAAAAGATTTTCGGGTCAATCGCTTTTAGCAATAAAAAATCCGCCATTTAGCGGATTTTATTCTTATTTAACCTTTGTTGTGGCGTTACGATTTTTCGCCCAGACCTTTTCGCCCGTTCCCGGGTATTGTGGGTTTTCTTTGCCGTATGATATTGTTTTAATTCTTTCTGGTTCAATACCTTCGCGGATTAAAACATGCGCGGCATTACCTGCACGCAGTGCACCAAGTGCCAGGTTATATTCGGTTGACCCGCGTTCGTCACAGTGACCTTCCATAACTACGTTAATTTCAGGGTTTTTCTTCATATATAACGCTTGTGATTTCAGATCATCGCGGGCCGCGTCTGATACCACGGCAGAATCAAATGCATAAAATACTTTTTCATTATCAATTTTATCCGGTGTCCCGGCACAGGCCGCCAGGCCAAGTAAACCAATGGTTAGAGCAACTTTTTTCATGTCGTATCCTTTTGAAAATACATAACTTAACGATATAAATTTAGCAGATTTTAAAAAATGATGTCAATATTTGATTTTATATTGTTTGGAAAGATATAAAAAATGTGATATAATTTAGGAAAACATTAGGGAGATTTTTTATAATGATTAAATTGGTTTCTGTTAGTTTATTGGCTGTTTTAGTATCATCTGCGTCATTTGCAGCGCCAAGTTATATTACGCGAAACAGCGACGGTGGTTATAATGTTACATATGATTACCGCGACAAAGCAAAAAGCGGTTGGTATGTTACGGCCCGGGCCGAGCTGAGCTTTTTAAACTGGAAAAATAAATACAGTACCGATGACGATTATATCGGGGACGCGAAGTATGATAGCGATAAATATTCATTTGAACCGGTATTTGGTGGGAATTTATCCGCCGGGTATCATTTCGGATATTTTTGGCGCGGCGAGGTTGAGGCCGGCTATATCGGATACTTTAACGACAAAGACTCGGCGTCTGAATTTGAACTCTCTGTTCCGTATTTAATGGCGAACGGGTATTATGATTTTGCAAACGGTTTGTATGTCGGGGCGGGCGCAGGTATTGCGATGCCAACAACAAAACTTAGCGGCGTTATATTTTCCGAACGCGAATCCAAGACAGAGGTTTCACCGATGGCAGGGGTTATGCTGGGCTGGGCACATAAGCTAGATGATAACCTGGTATTAGATATTCGCTATCGCCTGGCCGGATTCGGGGGAACAAAGCAAAAGATTGATTTCATAGACGGTCGTGATTTCCCGCATTATCTGGAAAACAAAATCGGATTAGTTTTGGATAATTCAATATCGCTGGGGCTGCGGTACGAATTTTAAGAAAATCAGGAAAACGCCAAGGTAATATTGTTGACCCGATTTACCAATTTGTGATAGGATGGGAAATAGGTAGAGAGAAATATGATAAACGAACTGAAAATATCAACGCTTACGATTATCAGCGTGTTATGTACGGTAATGGCATCGGGCGCATATGGCGCATCGTCTGTTCGTTCATTTGGCGGGGCGACCACATATTCCAGCGCGGGCGCGGCCAGTGCGGCCAACACATCGTCGCCGGCATCAGGGACGTCGGCATCGGCCGGTACGGCGGCCCGGGGCGGATCGCTGCGCGTAAATTCATCTGGGAATAAAACCGGGACGGCGGTTAAGCCTGCCACGCCGTCGTCCGGGGGAAATCGTGTTTCGTCAATGCCGCGATTGTCAATTGGTAAATATCTCGGGGGTGGCGTATCCGTTAGTGGCGGCAGCTCTGCGCGGCCACAATTACCGGGCGGATCGGGCGGCAATTCCGGCAGCAGTGGCGGTTCGAACCCCGGGCTGTCTGGCGACATAGAAGCGGATATTAATAACCTGCAAACGGCGGTTGAAAAATTGGGTGAAACCACAACCCGGCTATTGGATGATGTGGCCGGATTGGCGCAGGACAAACAGGATTTGTTATTAAACGGTGATATAATATATGTCGCGGAAAATAATGAGCTAATGGTGGACGTCGCCGCACTTACGGACGAATTAGAAAAGGCCGGATTTAATTCTGCGAAATTAGAGATTGATTATCAAAATGATTCATTGGTTTGGAAATATGAAAATGAATCAGACTGGAAGGTTTTAGTCACCCGCGCACAGCTGCTAGGGGATATTGAAACGGATATTAGCGGTATTAATACCAACCTAACCAAGGCGATTGATGACATCGCCGCGCTGACACAGCGTTTGGATAATGTTGATACCCAGATCGCAACTATGCCAACGGCGGATGATTTAGCGAAACTGGCCGCAAAGGAAGATGTTGACGCGTCAATCGCCGAGATAAAGACGACCATTGAACAAATTCAGGCGGGCGAGGGCGTAGAGCTAAATGACTATGTAAAGAAGACCGAACTGGCCGCGGCGGATTATGCAACAAACACTGCCGTTACGACCGCACTTTTGACCAAGGCGAATAACGATACCGTAGAAGGGATTCAGAAAAACGTTGCGGCGTTGGATACGGGCCTGGCGTCTGCGATTGCAACGGCCGACGCGGCAAAGACGGCCGTCGCCGGAAAGCAGGATGCGTTAACATTTGATGATACACCCCGGGCGGGATCTGAAAACCCGGTTACATCGGGCGGTATATTTGCAGCAATTGCCGCCGTTGAAACGGGCAGCAGCAGTGCATTGGATAATTATGTAACAAAAGACGAACTATCGGCTGAATTGGATATTCCGACCGCGGGTGGTACATATATGCTAACGATTAATAATGGTCAAAAACAGTGGATGCCGGTCACAATCGTTACCGACATAACAGAGGAATAAAAATATATACAACAGAATTTTGTACCGATATTTTCCGCCATAGAAAATAGAAGTCAAAGTGTAAGCAAAAAAAGAAAGGAAAGAGAAAAATGAAAGTAAAAAACATCGCTTTTTCTGGGTTTATGGCGGCGATATTGGTATCTAGCAGCGCTGCGTTCGCGGTTGATATAGCCAGCAAGACTTATGTTGATAATAAAACCGCAAGTGTTGTAAACGCATCATTGCAAGATGGGGCGATCAAAGATGCTTTGGACGCCAAGGCGGATCTGGCGGATGTAGAAGAATTGCAGCAAACGGTCGGTTCAATTGATACCACAATAGACAGCAAGATTCAAAACAAGGCAGATAAGGTCGCGAATGTAACCGCTGAAAACGCGGGCGGTATCGCAACGGTTGCGGCAGGTGGCGGATATGCAATGTCCGATACTAAGATATCTGATCTGGCGACCCAGGAATCAGTTGATGATTTAAGCGATACAGTAACTGAACACACCACAACAATTCAGCAGCATACACAGACAATTAATCAATTACCGACAACTATCCAAAATACGGTTGTAAATCAATTACAGACGGCCGATAGCGCAATTAATACAGCCCTGAACGGCAAATTGGATGCCAAGGCGGATCTGGTTAGCGTTGATGCAGCGGCCGCAGGGAACATCGCAACGGTTGATGCCACCGGTCAGTATCAGGTTGGCACGATAAAGGCGACGGATCTGGCAACTAAATCAGAGGTTGCAACAACAATCGCAGACGCGATTAAAGATAACGAGGTAATCGCTGGTGCAATTGATTCTGCGATCGCGGATGAATTGGGCACAAACGGTACAATCACCAACGCAATTGATGGTGCGATATCCGATGCGGTTGCCGAAGGGGGCGATGTTTATAATGCTATGATTCCGCGCCCACAGCCTGGATGCAGCGCAGCGTCGGGCACGTGCGTATTATCGGTTAATACCAACGGTGACCTGGCATGGGTAAATGTTACCACAGACACAGATGGCACAACAACCACTGGCAATTAAAAAAAATTAAAAAGGATAGAATATGAAAAAATTAACGGCAGGGATATTTACTGTATTGCTAGGGGTCGTAAGTGTCGGGGCAGCGAACGCCGAGATTACATCAAAGGCATATGTTGATGGTAAATTTAATCCGTTATCCGCAACCGTTACAGATTTGCAGAAAACGGTAACTGAAAACGAAGCCGCGTCGGGAAATAATGCCGTAGCGATTGAAGATATTAACAAGCAGCTGGACACTAAGGCTGATTCCGCCGACGTAACAGCATTAACGGGTCGCGTTACGGTAAACGAAGGTGCGATCAAAACTTTAAACGGGACAGCGGAAACCGAAGGCAGCGTTGCGCAAAAAATCACAAGCGCATTGGGGGGATATGCAAAATCTGATGATGTAACGCAGGAAATTACTACTGCAACGCAGGGACTGCTGTCGGCATCCGATGCGGATAAAGCATATGCACCGATCGCAACCAAGAACGCAGTTGATACTTTAACGGGGGGGGCAGATGTCGTTGGCAGTATTGCTAATACATTACAGCCGTATGCCAAAACCGCAGATGTAACAGCAGATATTGACGCGGCAAAGACGGCGGCGGCAACAGATGCCCAGTCCAAGGCCGATGCGGCCCAGTCCGCGGCCGAGGCAACCGCAAAAAATTATACCGATGGTCAGATAACAACTGTAAACGCAAATCTGGGGAAAAAAGCGGATAAGGTTGCAAATGTTACAGCTGAAAAAGTTGGCAGCATCGCAACGGTTACCGCCGATGGTGGATATGAAATGGCGGATACTAAAATCACTGATTTAGCGACGTCGTCACAATTAAACACCGCGAAATCAGATGCGATCGCCACCGCCGCAGCGGATGCAACAACAAAAGCGGATGCAGCATTGGAATCGGCCAAAGAATATACCGATACAGAGGTCGGCAAGGTTGATGCAAAATTAGCAGATTATGCGACGACCGCTGCAATGACAACAGAATTGGGCAAGAAGTTGGATACAACCAAATATAACACAGAGGTCGGGACAGTATCGGCCGAGAATATGGGCAGCACAACCGCCACAACAGTTGTCGCCGGTATTAAAGAGGCAAATGACGCGGTTAAGGCAAATGATGCCCGTATTACAGAAAATACAACCAAAATAGAAGAGCAGTTGGGTACGCTGGGCGACGACGTTGAAAGCAGATTGCCACGCCCAGAACATGGCTGTGAAGATCCGCGAAACAAATGCGTATTGGTATCGGCGGGCAAGGGTAATTATACGTGGGAGCTAATTTCACGTGGTGATAACGAAACCGGCGGTGCTGAGTAATATATTTATAGATGTTGTTATGCAGGGGAAATCCCCTGCATAACAGGTGGTTTATGGAACAGGCGGACGGATAACGATAATATAATTAGATAAATTTGAATTATGATGAAAAAAACGGCTATTTTTACAGTTTCATTATTAGCAATCTTTGTTGCAGGCGCATCGCATGCCGATATTACGTCAAAGGAATACGTTCAGGGCGAATTGGCGGGCAAGGCGGACCGGGCGACAACTTTATCTGGTTATGGTATTACCGACGCATATACCAAGGGGCAATTACAGCCGATGCTGGATGCAAAGGAAAGTGTTGCGAATAAAGCAAAAACAACATATACCACGGGCAGCGAAACAGAGTATCCGTCAATTAAGGTTGCAGAAACAATTGCTGCCGCGGCGACCGCGGGGCTGGCGCGAAGTGCGGATTTGGCACGCGTCGCGACATCTGGATCGTATAATGATTTAACCGATAAACCCACGATCCCGCCCGCGATAACCGTTGATGCCGCACTGAGTGCGACCAGTGCCAATCCGGTTCAGAACAAGGCGGTATATGCCGCGTTGGACGGGAAACAGCCAAAAGGTAACTATGCGACAACCACGGAATTAGGGGCAAAGGTAAATACAGCCCAGGGGGCGGCGAACAGCGGCAAGGGATTGGTTGTAAACGCGTCCGGTAATCTGGAATTAACAGATGTCGCAACGCAGGCGGAATTAAATACAGTTGCAGGCCGAATCCCGGCGGCGCAGGTTCAGTCAGACTGGAACGCGACAGAAGGTGTTGCGGCGATTAAAAATAAACCTGTGATCCCGACGGTATATAATGCGACTTTAAAAATTAAGAAAAACGGAACACAGATTGCAACGTTTTCGGCCAACAGTTCAACCGAACAGACCGCGGATATAATCGTTCCGACAAAGGTAAGTGAGCTGAGCAATGATTCGGCGTTTATTACAAATGCGGAT
The DNA here is from genome assembly GCA_937903135.1 of uncultured Alphaproteobacteria bacterium. GTDB lineage: Bacteria > Pseudomonadota > Alphaproteobacteria > Rs-D84 > Rs-D84 > Enterousia. The sequence goes on from CALDAH010000005.1 coordinate 23,269, forward strand.
GTGACGACGGCAATAAATGCGTTAAATGGGACTTCGTCGGGCACAGGGGCGGTTGTTACGGGCGTATCACAGACACAAGGAAAGGTTGCGGTTACAAAGGGAAATGTTAAGATCCCGGTTGGATCGGCGTCGGGGACAACGTATACCAGTATATGGGTTCAATAATAAAATCCCGCGATTTGCGGGATTTTTTATATCCATCCGCGCGGCACATGGCAGGGGACGCATGGGCCGGACGCACGATCGGGAATGCAGCGGGCGATTAATATACGTGGCCGCAAATGCGCGTGCGCGTGGTAAATCGCCGTGGTTATAAATAGATACGGGGGATTTATAGGGCAGAGATATAGCCCCGATATTATATCCGGGTAATTATAATAAATCCGTTATTAAATGCGGTTTTGTATCGCGGGGGGCGAATAATCCGGCCATTATCGCCCCCGGTGTATATGGATTATATCAGCGTCATTAGGCCAATGCCGAGTCCCGCCGCGATAATCGCACCGATGGTTAATGGCCAGAAGTATTTTTTTACAATTGTATTTGCGCGTTCTTGGAAAAAATATAGCAGGGCAGCGACAGTTGCAAAGCGGCCCGTTCGGAATATTGCCGATACGCCCAAAAACAGCCATATCGGAAACCCTAAGAACCCCGCGCAGATGGTAATAAGCTTATACGGGACGGGGGTTACGGCACTTAAAACGATTATTAAAATGCCGTGCTGAATAAATAACTCGCGCGCGATTTCAAATTTTTCCATCGTTGCGAAGTTTGAAATCAGCCACATGCCAAGCGAATCAAATAAAAACATACCAATTACATACGCAATTGCCCCGCCAACGATTGACCCCAGCGATGCTGCAATTGTTATCGGAATTGCACGCTTTTTATTCGCAATAATCGGCGGGGTCATAAATACCTCGGGCGGGATAAATAAAAATACCGATTCGCATACCGTTAGTATAAATACTATCCATGTGTATGCCGGATGTTCTGATTTCTTTAATAAATATTCTGCGATTTTCATAATTTCCCGTCCTGGTTTTAAAAATTTACTTGATTGTAAATAAATATTTACTAATTTACAATTATTAATCGTACGACCGGGGATTATTATAATGACAAAGAAACCTATTAATTCAAATCGTGGAAACCGAATCGCCGCAAAGGTTCAGACGCTGGTTGCGGAAATTCTGCGCGATAAATATTCCGACGACCCAATTATTGCCGGTGTATCGCTGGTCGGGGCGGTGGCCCACGGCGGATTACAGTTCGTACGTTTGTTTTATTATACCCGAAATGCCGATGTCGCCCGGGTTCAGGCGCGACTGGACGATATAACACGTTCGGTACGATATGAACTGGCCGCGAGAATTGACCAAAAATATGTCCCGGATATTCGTTTCGCATATGACGATACGCTGGAGCGCGCATCGCGGATTGATATGCTGTTGGATAATTTATCGGAAAAATAAAATTGCTAAAAAATCACCTTGCGTGTCGGGTAATACTGGTGTAGTATTGCCGCATAGACCATGGGGTTATTTATGAAGCAGAGCCATATTAGAAACTTTTCCATTGTTGCACATATTGATCATGGGAAATCAACCCTGTCGGATCGGTTAATTGAATATACCGGCGGACTGGAATCGCGCGAGATGAAATCTCAGGTGCTGGATTCTATGGATATTGAACGTGAACGCGGGATTACTATTAAGGCGCAGACCGTTCGTTTAAATTACAAGGCGAAAAACGGCGAGGTTTATCAATTAAACCTGATGGATACGCCCGGACACGTGGATTTTACGTACGAGGTGTCACGCAGTTTAGCCGCGTGCGAAGGGGCATTGGTTTTGGTTGATGCAACCCAGGGCGTGCAGGCGCAAACGCTGGCAAATGCATACCTGGCACTGGATAATGACCTGGAAATGCTGCCGGTATTGAATAAGATTGATTTACCATCCAGTGACGTGGCCGCGACGCGCGAGCAGATCGCTGATGTTATCGGGCTGGATGCCGGGGCGGCGATATGCGTATCGGGTAAAACAGGGGCGGGCGTTCCGGATTTATTGGAAGAGATTGTTGAAAAACTGCCCGCACCGGATGGTGATGAAAATGCCCCGACGCGCGCGTTGCTGGTGGATTCATGGTATGATTCATACCTGGGGGTGGTTATTTTGGTTCGCGTCGTGGACGGAACATTGTCCCGCGGCCAGAAAATTAAATTTTTAGCAACAGGCGCGGAATATACCGTTGATAAAATCGGTTACTTTACGCCAAAGATGGTAAATACAGATACGCTTTATACCGGGGAAATCGGATTTATTATTACCGGGATGAAGACTATTCATGACTGTCGGGTCGGCGATACGATTACCGACGTTCGCGGTGGCGGTGATGCGCTGCCCGGGTTTAAGCCGTCTGTGCCTGTTGTGTTTTCTTCGTTTTTCCCTGTTTTGGCCGACGATTACCCGAACCTGCGCGAGAGTGCAGAAAAGCTGGCGTTAAATGATGCGTCGTTTATGTTTGTTACTGAAAAATCGTCTGCGCTGGGATTTGGGCTGCGCTGCGGTTTTTTAGGCCTGCTGCATATGGAGATTATTAGCGAACGGCTGTCCCGGGAATTTAATCTGAACCTGATTAATACCGTCCCGAGTGTGTTATATAAACTGCACCTGCGCGGGGGCGAAGAAATGGATTTGGAAAACCCCGCCGATATGCCAGATCCTACAAAAATAGAATCCATAGAAGAGCCATGGGTTCGTGCAACAATTATGATGCCGGATAAATATATGGGCGGAATTATGGCATTGTGTTCAGAACGTCGCGGGGTACAGGAAAATATTTCCTATGTCGGAAATCGCGCAGTTTTGGTATATAGATTACCGTTGGCAGAAATTGTTTTTGATTTTTATGATCGTGTTAAATCATTGTCGTCCGGTTATGCATCGTTTGACTATGTCGTAAACGGTTATTTGCCATCAGATTTGGTTAAGGTATCTATTTTAGTTAACGATGAAAACGTCGAACCGTTATCGTTTATCTGTCATCGCAGCTTTGCAGAAAAACGCGGACGGCAGATCGTTGAAAAGCTAAAAGATTTAATACCACGCCATCAGTTTAAAATCCCACTGCAGGCCGCGATCGGCGGGAAGATTATCGCACGCGAAACAATCGCCGCATTCCGAAAGGATGTTACCGCAAAATGCTATGGCGGGGATATAACGCGTAAACGTAAATTATTAGAAAAACAGAAAGAAGGTAAAAAAAGAATGCGGTCATTCGGGAACGTTGAAATCCCGCAGAGTGCGTTTATTAATGCATTAAAAGTATAATATAAAAAGGAACTGATATGAAAGAATTTTTAAAGATATTAGCAAAATATAAACAGGCAAAAAAAATCCGTTTAGAATTACATAAAAGATATTTTGATGCCTTGAATAAAGTTTCTGTTATGAATTTTGATTCTTATAAAAATCGGGCATGTATAAGCTTTTGTCAGAATTATTCATTAGATAATGAGCTTGAAGGTGCGCTGGGGATTTCTAAACTGGAATGTCCGCATTTTGATCAGAATACAAAATGTTCGGGTGATAACTCTGCGTGCCCGTATTTTAAAGATAATCATAACGTATATATTGCATATCAAAAATATTTACGCGCTGATAAAAAAGTAAAAGAAATCTTTAACTGTCGTAAAGCAAATACAAAATAATATAACATTAAAAAAGGGGGCGAATATGGCCCATCAATTTTTCTTTAACCCGTATATCTTGGACAATTTACCTGCGCCAAGTACGGGGTTTGATGTTGTACAGGATTTGTCAGAGCCACGTTTGAGAATGTATGTAACCAGTCGCGGCGTAAAAACGTTCTTTGTTCGCAAACGTGTTCACGGCCGCGATAAACGTATAATTATTGGCAACTATCCCGATATGGATATAGAGGATGCACGACTGGCCGTGCCGGAAATTTTAGATGCCGCGATGAAGAAGCCCAAAGTACGCCGCATTAAGATTACATTTCGTAAATTTATTGATTTATATATGGAAAAACGCGTGCGCCGCGGCGAAGATTCACGAATGAAATTAATGCGTTCGGTAAACCGTCATTTATCAGATTTATTTGAAAAAAATATCGCAGATATCACGGATGCAGATATCACAGCCGTTATCGCAAAGATCCCAGGGCCCGCGATCGCGGCACGTATGCAGGAATTACTGCAGAGTATTTTTAACTATGCAATAGAGTTAGGGTATGTCGTAGATAATCCCGTATCAGCATTAGCGCGCCCGGTGCAGAACCGCCGCATACGGCCGTTAAATAAATCCGGAATATCACGATTAATCAACGCAATCGCGACCGAGGAATCACCAATACTTCGTGCCGCATTTTTAATGTTAATTTATGGATTCGCACCTAAGTCTAAAATTTTTGCAATGCAGTGGACTGATTTAGATTTTAATCACTATACCTGGGGTGATATGCCACTGTCCGATGCGGCCGTTGTTTTATTACAGGATTTACCCCAGGATGGTCGCTGGGTTTTTCCCGGACGCGGGCGTGGGCATTTAACCGATCCACGATTGGCATGGCGACGCGTTGCCGCGGCGGCAGGAATTCCTAATTTAACCATGGATGATGTGAATAAATTCATAATGCGCCGATTAACATGGGCATCAGATAAAGAAGATTTTCGTATGAATATGAATCGTCTGTTGGATGAAATTTTGGCGTAATATACGAATGGTTACTTTGTCAAGATTTGTTATTGTTTGTTATAATTTCTTGACACTATCGGCGTAAAATGATAGGTTATAAATAATGACGCCTGGGAATAGGCCAAAAATTTAACCTAAACAAAGGATAAAAAATGACAACTTTTGAAAAAGTAAAAGAAATAATCGTAGAAAAACTGGGTGTTAAACCAGAAGATGTTAAAGAAGATGCAAAATTCACTTCTGATTTACAGGCAGATTCTTTGGACGTTGTTGAACTGATTATGGAATTTGAAAAAGCATTTGATATTACAATTTCTGATGACGAAGCTACAAAGATCGCTACTGTTTCTGATGTAGTTAAATTCATTGAATCTCATAAAAAGAACTAATTTAGGTATAAATTAATTCTAAATAATGAAAAATGTATCCGTCGCAATAAGTTTATTGTTGGCGGATTTTTTTCTGTACGTATTGATTTAAAATGTTTATTATAATATACGTATATTAAACCTAAAGCTTAAGGATTTTAATTATGAGAAGAGTTGTTATTACCGGTATGGGTATAGTATCCCCCGTCGGTAGCGGATTAGAATTCGCATGGAAAAATATTGTCGATGGTAAATCAGGCGTTCGTAAAATTGATACATTTGACGCATCTGATTTAACATCCCAGATTGCCGGATTGCCGGTCGTTGGAACAGAACCTGGACAATATAACCCGGATGATATCGTTGATCCGCGCGAACAGCGTAAAATGGATAAATCATTCGTATACGGTATTGTCGCCGCAGACGAAGCATTGCGCGATGCAGGATTAATTGACTACACCGGCGACAAAGAACGCGTTGGCGTATCAATCGGATGTGGTATTGGCGGATTAAATACAATTTACGATAATTGTGTTGAGTTATATACCGGCGGCCCGCGCCGTATTAGCCCGTTCTTTATCCCTAAATCAATTATTAATATGACGGCCGGTCACGTTTCAATTAAATACGGATTAAAGGGCCCGAATTTATCAGTCGTTACCGCATGTGCATCGGCGGCGCATTCCATCGGCGAGGCAGCACGATTAATCCAGCACGGTGATGCCGATATTATGGTTGCCGGTGGGGCCGAGGGTGCGGTTGGTAAAATCGGTGTCGCAGGATTTTGTTCTATGAAGGCGTTATCAACACGTAACGATGATCCGGCGGCCGCGTCACGTCCGTGGGATAAAAATCGCGATGGGTTTATTATGGCCGAAGGTGCGGGGATTTTAATCCTGGAAGAATACGAACACGCCAAGGCACGCGGTGCAAAAATTTATGCCGAGGTTGCAGGATACGGGCTGTCCGGTGATGCATATCATATCACAGCGCCGGCCCCCGGCGGCGAGGGTGGTCTGCGTGCGATGAAGGCGGCATTAAATGATGCAGGCCTGCGTCCGGATGATGTGGATTATATTAATGCACACGGGACATCAACGGGACTCGGCGATTTAGGCGAACTGAGTGCGGTTAAAGAATTATTCGGTGATTTGCCGGTATCTATGTCGTCAACAAAATCTATGACGGGGCATCTGCTGGGGGCGGCCGGCGCGGTTGAGGCGATATTCTGCACATTGGCGATCCGTGACGGTATCGTGCCGCCAACAATTAACCTAGATGACCCGGTTGACGAGGTTGGAAACTTTGACCTGGTCCCGCATAAGGCCAAGAAACGCGACGTTAATGTTGCTATAAGTAATTCATTCGGGTTCGGCGGAACGAACGCCAGCCTGGTTTTGAAAAAGGTCGCAGAATAAAAAACAAGGGGACATCTGTCCCCCTTGTTTTTATAATAGTTAAATATAAAAAACCGCGTTTATACGCGGCTTTTTTAATATCGTGGTCGGAGTAACAGGATTCGAACCTACGACCTCTACGTCCCGAACGTAGCGCTCTACCAGACTGAGCTATACTCCGAAAACTTTCAATTGCTCGGCAATTATTAACCTTTTAGGATAAAAAATCAACAACTTTTATTTTTTATTTGCACTTGTAAATATTTTTTTATTTGCCATATTGTATTTTAAGGGAAAAAAGGAAAAAAAAATATGTTTGCATTACGATTCCTAAAAAAGACTAAGTTTGATAATTATAATGATTATATTGAAAATGCAGTCCCGGAAATTCCAAATAATTTTAACTTCGCATACGATGTAATTGATGTTATTGCCCGGGAAAATCCCGATAAAATCGCACTGATATGGACCGACGACAGCGGTGTGGTAAAGAAGTTTACATTTCGTGATATGGCACGTATGTCCAATGCGGCGGCTAATTTCTTAACCGCGCGCGGGATCGGGCGCGGGGATACTGTGTTGCTGTTTATGCGCCGCCGCTGGGAATACTGGATTTTAATGATGGCCATGCACAAGATCGGCGTTATACCGATCCCGTCAACAAACCAGCTAAAGGCTGAGGATATTAAATACCGTATTGACGCCGCGGATTGCCGAACAATTATTGCATTTGATGATGGTAATATTATCACCGAGATTAAGGCGGCCATCGGCGAACGTGATAATATTCAGTTGATATATTCCAATGAAGTTGCCGATGCAATTGATGTATATCCGCAAACACTTACGCGCGTGCCGAACGAAAATACAGATACCATGGTCGTATATTTTACCAGCGGGACGACCGATCAGCCTAAAATGGTGGCGCATAATTTTATATACCCATTAGGGCATATCAACACAGCGGTGTTTTGGCAGCGTTTAACAGATGATGATATTCATTTTACGTTATCAGAATCCGGATGGGCAAAATGTTCATGGGGTAAAATGTACGGGCAATGGATGGCCGGTGCCGCAGTATTTGTTTTTGACTTTGCCGGTCGTTTTACCGCACATGATCTGCTGGCGGCGATATCCGCGCATCATGTTACGTCGTTCTGTGCGCCGCCAACGGCTTATAAAATGATTATACATGCGGATTTAAAAAAATACGATTTATCGTCGCTGGTAAAGGCCGATATCGCCGGCGAGGCATTAAATCCAGAGGTATATGAACGATTTTTAAATATGACCGGGATTAAAATGCGCGAAGGTTTCGGGCAGACTGAAACGTGTGTTATGCTGTTTAATAACGAATGGATTGAGCCAAAGCCCGGCAGTATGGGTATGCCTGCGGCCGGATGGGATGTACAGTTATTGGACGAACGTGGCGTCCCGGTCCCCGATAATACCGTAGGCGAGATTTGTGTGTCGCTTAAAAAAGGGCGGCCGACCGGTTTATTCCAGGGGTATCATAAAAACGAAAAGCAGACGGCCAGCGCATATCGTGATGGTTTTTATCACACAGGTGATGTGGCGTATCGCGATTCGGATGGATATTATTGGTTCGTCGGCCGTAATGATGATTTAATAAAAAGCAGCGGCTATCGGATTAGCCCGTTTGAGGTTGAAAGTGTTTTAACCGAACACCCGGCCGTGCGTGAGGTTGCGGTTACCGGAATTCCCGATCCGTCACGTGGTATGGCGGTAAAGGCCACAATTGTTTTAAATAAGTATTTTCAGCCGACGGATATTTTAACCCGGCAATTGCGCGATCATGTCCGCGCGCGTACTGCGCCGTATAAGTGTCCACGCGTTATTGAATACGTAGATAGCCTGCCGATGACAATAAGCGGTAAAATACGTCGTGCGTTGATACGAACGCTGGATAATGCGAAAACAAGTATTATTGAACCGGTAAAAAATACTATCGGTTTAGGCAAAGATGATAATGAAAAATAAAAGACGCGGATTTATTCCGCGTCTTTTATTAGTCTGTTGATATGGCCGATTGTTACAATCATATCGCCTGTGTAATTGTAATTGGATTTTATTCCCGCGTTATGATATTATTCCCCTCGTATTAAATTACGAGAGAGAAAATGACATTCCCAAAAACACTGGCCGGTTTTTATTTATCCGTCGCGGCGGAAAATCGTTTTGGAATTATTTTATATTATATATTCAGAAGTTTTTATAAACTATCGTCATATGTATTACCGGCGTTTTTAGCAAAATTTATCGTCGGGGATCGCGGGGTAAAGCTCTCGGGCGGGCAGCGACAGCGTATAACTATCGCACACGCGATATTGAAAAACGCCCCAATTTTGTTATTAGACGAGGCAACGTCTGCGCTGGATAGCGAAACAGAAGCGAATATCCAGAAATCTATTAACGGGCTGATGAAAAATCGTACAACGATTGCGATTGCCCACCGACTTTCTACGCTGCGACAGATGGATCGGATTTTAGTTATGGATGCCGGCCGGATTGTTGAGGTCGGAACGCACCGGGCGTTGATGCAGAAACGCGGGCTGTATTATAAACTATGGCAGCGGCAGTATAGTGGGTTTATGTAAAATCCTATGGGGATGTGGTTGCAATTATCATTTTATCTGTAATAATTTAAAAACTATGGCACGAAAGAAATTAACGTTACCGCGTTGTATGTGGTTTAAATATATTTTACCCCCGTTGGCAGCAATGGCCATGATCGCGGGGTATATTTTAGGGTGGCATTCCCCGGTCCCGGATCGGGCTGTGTTTAATGTTAATCGCGGGGATAGTATTACGGCTGTGGCCAATCGGCTGCAGGCGGGGAAATTAATAAATTCATCGTATTTGTTTAAAACGGTTATTCGTGGTATGGGCGGACGCGTTCAGATGGGTGAATATGATATTCCCGCCGGGGCAAGTCTGTGGCGCATCGCACGGATGATTTCGCACGGTGATATCGCGACCGTTACAATCGTTATCCCAGAGGGGCTAACAATCATCCAGATAAAGAATTTATTGCTGGCGTCGGCAAGCCTTAGCGGTGCGGTGGAATGCGCCGCGGGTAATACCGCGCCTGTATGTTCGCTGCGTGATGGTATGGTATTTCCCGATACATATCGCGTGGCCAAGGGGACGGCGCGATTGGCGTTATTGGATTTGGCGCGTAAAAAGATGGCCGGGATTGAACGCGCCTGGCATAGCGGGGGAGGGCGTGCGCCGATGCCGCTGAAAACATGGAACGACGTTATAACACTGGCGTCAATCGTTCAAAAGGAAACGCCGCGCGCGGATGAAATGCCAATAGTCGCAAGTGTTTATCTGAACCGGCTGCGTAAAAATATGCGACTGCAGGCCGATCCGACGGTGGTATATGCGATAACGGCCGGCCTGGGGGATATGCGCGGGGCGGCGCTGTTGCGTGGTCATTTAAAGGTAGATAGCCCGTATAACACATATACTCATAACGGTTTGCCGCCCGCGCCGATCGCAAATGTTGGCGACGCCGCGATTCGGGCTGTGCTGCGCCCGGCCGATACTAATTATCTGTTTTTCGTGGCCGACGGGCAGGGGGGGCATCGCTTTGCACGGTCATATGACGAGCATGTAAAAAATCACGCCGACTGGCGAGAGATAAAAAAAAGTAAAAATAAAAATTAAAAAACCGTCGTTGGTTATAAAAGTTAATCATTAATCAATTTAATAGTTTGAGTATTTGATAAATAAAAAAGCCCGGATTTGTCGGGCTTTGGTATTGTTAGGTAGGATTAAAATCCGAATCGCAAGCGCGCGAATTATATCATATTTCCTGTGTTGATGCAAAAATCTTTGCCATTGAAATGGGGGCTGGGGGAATAGTAAAATATTCATAAGACTAGAACAAAATATTATCTAGTTAATAACCAAAAGAAAGGATAGAGTTATGAAAAAAATAGCATTAACATCTTTATTGGCGGTTTTTGCAGTATCTGGTGCAAATGCGGCGAACGTTATAAATAATAATCCATTATATCGCCCGGGCGAAGGTCGTTTTTATAGCATAACATCAGTCGGTTCACATACACAGAGTGCAAATGAATTTTCAGCAAAAGAAGAATTAGGATACGGTATTACCGATAGATTGGCGATCGCAATTGCGACAAGTGCAGAGCAGGCAAACTGGTTTGATACCGCATCATGGGGCGATATTGAACTGGGCGTTAATTATCGCGCAATTGATATGGGCGCATGGAAGGCTGATCTGTTCGGTGGATATTCTATGAACCCGGTATGGGGCGATCATAAACCGTTTATGGACAAAGACATAAGCGAATATACATGGACCGCAGGTGTTCGCGCAGGTTATGCAACCGATGCATGGACAGTTGCAGGACATATCGCGTTTGATTATACAAATACAGAATCATTTAATTGGGACGATGACGCGTTTGCATCACATAAACTGCGCGCCGGATTGGACGGTCAGTTGGTTCTGTGCCCGAAATGGAACGCGGTTGCAGGCGTTGAATATAACGCTGATTTAGATAACTGGTCAGATAATCTGGGATATTGGACAGGGTTATTGGGCCTGAACTATAACATTGACGAAACAAAATTCGTTGGCGCGTATGTTACCAAAGAAATGACACACGTAAACGAAGAAGATGTTTCGGGCAAATGGGAAATCGCAGACGGTTTCGGATTTGGCGTAAAATTCGGAATTGATTTCTAATGATTTCATGTTTTTTGTTTGATTACTAAAAAATCCCCCGATCGGGGGATTTTTATTTATTTAACGCCATGTGTTCAAATAATGTTGATAATAATAATTTTTTGTCATGTGTTTTGCGGGGCTATAATTGCCTCAAAATGGCGGTTTTCCTTTTATTCCTTATTATTTTTTCCTAGATTTTTCTTGACAATCGCGGGGGCTATGGTTATAGTATGTTCGCTTTCCGTGTAAATAAGGAAAGAAAAAACACAGAAATCTGAACAGTTTAACAGATTTATAATCATGGGGTTTCCTGATGAAATAAGTCTGATGGGCGGGTTTTGTGCAACCTAAAAAAATATGTAAAAACAAAGAGATTGTGAATGCCAACAGTACAACAGCTGATTCGGAAACCACGCAAAAAGGTTAATGTTAAATCAACAGCGCCTGATATGATGGAAAACCCGCAGAAACGCGGTGTTTGCACGCGTGTTTATACAACAACTCCGAAAAAACCTAACTCGGCGCAGCGTAAGGTTGCCCGTGTAAAACTGGCCAATGGTCGCGAAGTAACCGCATATATTCCGGGCGAGGGACATAACCTGCAGGAACATAGCGTTGTTATGATTCGTGGCGGTCGTGTAAAGGACTTGCCTGGTGTTAAGTATCATATTATCCGTGGTGTATTGGATACCAAGGGTGTAGATAGCAGAAAACAGGGTCGTTCTTTGTACGGGGCGAAAGTTAAAAAATAATAAATAATAAACCAACGCGCACGTTGGGAAACCGGCGTGAGTAATTCGCAAAAAACAGCGAATGAAGAAAAAAGGATAATGTAATATGTCAAGACGTAAAAGTGCCGCTAAGCGTGTAATTTTACCAGATTCAAAGTATAATAATCTGGTTGTGGCGAAATGTATTAATATTGTTATGTGGGACGGCAAAAAAGAAGTTGCCGAAAACATCGTTTACGGTGCATTGGATAAGTTGAAGAAAATCGCAAAAGATGGCGATGAATTGGCGGCTTTCTTGGAAGCTGTTGATGCGTTAAAACCGTCTGTTGAGGTAAAGGGTCGTCGCGTCGGCGGTGCAACATATCAGGTTCCGGTCGAAGTACGTCCGGCGCGTCAGCAAACATTAGCGTTGCGTTGGCTGGTTGGCTTTGCACGTAAACGTGGTGAACGCGCGATGGAAGATCGTCTGTTCGGCGAACTGCGCGATGCGTTATCATCCCAGGGTGGTGCGTTTAAGAAAAAGATTGATACGCATAAAATGGCCGAAGCTAATAAAGCGTTTGCTCATTTCCGTTGGTAATAAATATAAAAGAATAATTATAAAAATAAGGAAAACCTATGTCTGTTGGAAAAACCGCACCTTTGCATATGTACCGCAATATCGGTATTATGGCTCATATTGATGCTGGTAAAACAACTACGTCAGAACGTATCCTTTTCTATACTGGTAAAACATATAAAATCGGTGAAGTGCACGATGGTGGCGCAACGATGGACTGGATGGAACAGGAACAGGAACGTGGTATTACAATTACATCTGCCGCGACAACATGCTTTTGGCGTGACCATCGTATTAATCTAATTGACACCCCGGGGCACGTTGACTTTACAATGGAAGTTGAACGTTCATTGCGCGTATTGGACGGGGCGGTTGCTGTATTTGAATCTGTATCTGGTGTTCAGCCGCAAACAGAAACTGTATGGCGTCAGGCTGATCGTTACAGCGTTCCGCGTATTTGCTTTGTAAATAAAATGGATCGTATCGGTGGTAATTTCTTCCGCTGTGTTGATATGATTCGTGAACGCCTGGGTGCAAATCCATTGGTTGTTAATTTCCCAATCGGTGCAGAATCTGATTTCAAAGGCGTTGTTGACGTTGTTGAAATGCGTTCCATTGTCTGGGAAGATGACATGGGCAAAGAACCTGTTTATGGCGAAATCCCAGAAGAATTAAAAGCAAAAGCCGAAGAGCTGCACAATAAGCTTATTGAAGAAGTCGTAACATTAGACGACGAAATCATGGAAGCTTATATGGAAGGCAAAGAACCAGACGTTGCAACTGTTAAAAAATTAATCCGCAAAGGGACAATCGGTCAGAACTTTAATCCGATTTTATGCGGTACAGCATTTAAGAACAAGGGTGTTCAGCCGTTATTGGATGCAATTGTTGATTATCTGCCGTCACCGTTGGATATTCCGGCGATTAAAGGGACAAAAATGGACGGTGAAACCGTTGCAGAACGTCACCCGAGTGCGTCAGAACCGTTTAGCGCATTGGCGTTTAAGGTTGCAAATGACCCGTTCGTTGGTAATTTGATGTTTATCCGTATTTATTCAGGTAAATTGTCATCTGGGTCATATGTTTATAACTCTAATCGTGATAAACGTGAACGCGTTGGTCGTATGTTGCTAATGCATTCTAATAATCGCGAAGAAATCAAAGAAGCATCTGCGGGTGATATCGTAACATTGGTTGGTATGAAAGAAACCATTACCGGTGATACGTTATGTGATGAATCAAATCCGATCGTTTTGGAAAATATCCATGTTCCAGAACCGGTTATTAGTATTGCTGTTGAACCAAAGACCAAGGCTGATATTGAAAAAATGTCATTGGGTCTGCAGGCACTGGCCAAAGAAGATCCTTCGTTCCGCGTATCTGTTGACGAAGAATCTGGACAGACGATTTTGGCGGGTGTTGGCGAACTGCACTTGGAAATTTTGGTTGACCGTTTGCTTCGTGAATTTAAGGTTGACGTTGCTGTTGGCGAACCGCGTATTGCGTATCGCGAAACATTCCGTAAACCGATTACCGAAGAATATACACACAAAAAACAGTCGGGTGGTTCGGGTCAGTATGCCCAGGTAAAAATTGAATTTGAACCATTAGAACCGGGCAAGGGCTATGAATTTGAAAACAAGATTGTTGGTGGTGCGATTCCAAAAGAATACATCCCGGGTGTAGAAAAAGGTTTAAAGATAGCGCAACAGACTGGTGTTTTGATTGGCTATCCGACAGTAGATTTCAAGGCAACATTGGTAGATGGTAAATATCACGAAGTTGACTCTAATGTTCTGTGCTTTGAAATTGCGGCACGTGCTTGCTTCCGCGAAGCGATGAAGAAAGCTGCGCCAAAGTTACTTGAACCGATTATGAAGCTTTCGGTTAATACGCCGGAAGAATACGTCGGTGACATTATCGGTGACCTGAACAGTCGTCGCGGACAAATTAATGGAATTGAAACCCAGTTTGGCAATCAGCTGATTTCGGCATTCGTTCCGTTGGCTAATTTGTTCGGTTATGTCAAAACATTGCGTTCTTTGTCCCAGGGGCGTGCAAATCCGTATATGGAATTGTCCCACTATGACGAAGTTCCGCAGAACGTTGCAGATGAAGTTATTAAAAAACTAACAAAATAAAAAAAAGATTGTGATTTCTGATTTCTGGTTTATGATATTGGGGTTAGATTCCAATGAATCGGAAATCAGATTTCGGAAATCAATTAACAAGCAAAGCCTAAGGAGAAAACTATGGCAAAAGAAAAGTACGTAAGAACCAAGCCGCATGTTAATATCGGTACTATTGGTCACGTTGACCACGGTAAAACCACATTAACAGCTGCTATCGTTCACAACTATGGTGTTGGTGCCGATAAAGCCAAAGGTGTTGGCGAAATTGACAACGCACCGGAAGAAAAACAGCGTGGTATTACAATTAATACTGCACACGTTGAATATGAAACAGCAGATCGTCACTATGCTCACGTTGACTGCCCGGGACACGCGGACTATGTTAAAAACATGATTACCGGTGCGGCGCAGATGGACGGTGCTATCTTGGTTGTTGCTGCAACTGATGGTCCGATGCCTCAGACACGCGAACACATCTTGTTGGCTCGTCAGGTTGGTATTCCAAAAATCGTTGTTTTCTTAAACAAATGTGATTTGGCAAACGATCCTGAATTGTTGGAATTGGTTGAAATGGAAATCCGTGAACTGTTGTCATCAAATGACTTTGACGGCGATAACACACCGATTATCCGTGGTTCTGCGATTTCTGCATTAGAAGATAAAAACGACGGCCTGGGCAAAGAAGCCATTGATGCATTGTTAAAGGCATGTGATGACTATATCCCGATGCCGGAACGTCCGGTTGACAAACCGTTCTTGATGCCGATCGAAGACG
>CALDAH010000006.1 GCA_937903135.1 uncultured Alphaproteobacteria bacterium
CCCGATAAATCCGGTAAATCAATATATACCTGGCGATCAAAACGCCCCGGGCGCAGTAATGCCGCATCCAGCATATCAACGCGGTTAGTCGCCCCGATAACAATAATACCGGTATCGTTGGAAAATCCATCCATTTCAATTAGCAGCTGGTTTAAGGTCTGCTCGCGGTCTTGGTCGTTATACGAATGCGTACTGCGGCGTTGCCCGATTGCATCAATTTCATCAATAAACAAAATACACGGGGCACTGCGTTTGGCCATTTCAAATATTTCTTTTATTTTCGCGACGCCAAGTCCGACGATAATCCCGGCAAAATCACTGCCGGATGCGGCAAAGAACGGCACGTTCGCTTCGCCTGCGATTGCCCGGGCCAGTAATGTTTTACCCGTCCCTGGATCGCCCGATAATAACACGCCACGCGGGACGCGTGCCCCTACGGCCTTGAACTTTTCTTTGTTTTTCAAGAAATCAACGATTTCCATAAGCTCTTGTTTTTCAGAATCTATGCCTGCGACATCTTTGAATGTTGTTTTCGGCTTTCCGGTTGTAATCTTGGTCGGGTTTTGATTCATTAAACTGCGACCGATTCCACCCGCACCGCCACGCGGACCGCGCATCAGCCAGAATAAGAACAGCAATCCTAGTATAAGCGGCAGCCATGGCCCTATGACATCAAAGAAAGACTTAGATGTATCAATAGATACCGCGGCCCCGTTATCTGAAATCTTGGTTAATAATTCGGGGTCATACATAATCGTCGCTTTATACTGCGTTCCGTCCTTTAACACGCCGGACGCGTTATCGCCGCGAATAGTCATGGTTTTAATATCCCCTGCCCGGCGCAGAACATCTGAAAACGACAGTTCAACCGGGCGTGCAATTTTTTGCCCGAGCATAGCGGATTTCATTTCCCCAATATTTGCAGGCAGCATAAATGCCCGAATAACCATTGCAATAAATATTATTGCAAAAATTCCCAGAAAAACTGACGAATAATTACGTTTAATTATATTTTTTTTCATGTCTTTTCCTAAAACTTGTTTTTTCCCCTTCGGGGACGATCAGAATTTTATTCCCCAGCCTGCGAATCGTGCAATGCCCCAGTGTAAACTTGCAGTCCGATTGCAGTCTATTTAGTGCATTATTTAGCGAATTCAAGCGCGGCTGATATAAATCCCCCCCAATCGTTTGAATTAACGATCCCAGGAACTTTAAACGAAGACCGGGGTCTTGGTCAAACAGAAAAGAGTCAGAAAAAACCGCACGTTTATCTTTTAACACCCCGGCGATTAAATCCGCGACATTATTTTCAACGGTATCGCGAACACGCGCCAGGTTTTTAATCGCCAATAAAATACGTGCATCGCTAACGCCTAAATCGCGCGCCATCAGATTACGGTTCTGGCGAATTTTAACGCGCGTATACCGCGGGTCAGCGTTCATTTCATCACGAAAGTATTTAATTCCATTCGCATCGCAGTATTCTGCCAGTTCGGCCCGAAAAACATCCAGCAACGGCCGAACGATTTTAACCCCATCACGGTATGTAACATCCCGCATCGCGGCCAGTCCATACAGACCACTGCCCCGGCCCAGGTTCATTAAAAACGTTTCAATCTGATCGTCGGCCTGGTGCGCGACCAGCAGCGCCGAGATATTATTTTCCCGACACCATTGTGTCATAAAACGATATCGTGCGTCGCGGGCGGCGGCTTCTATCCCGCGGGCGGGTTTATCGCCATCCCAGTAAAAGATATGACACGGTATATTTAATTCGCGGCACAGATCACGAACATATTCCGATTCCACCGCCGCCGCGGGGCGCAGTCCATGATTTACATGCAGCGCGGTGACATTTGCCCCGATCCGTGCCAGCCAATGCAACAGGCATACAGAATCCACGCCGCCACTTACAGCGACGGCCAACGGTGCGTTGGTATAATCACGCATAAAATTAATAAACTTTTGATTCATAACGCAGATATTTTATGCTATAATTCGCAAAAATAAAGGAAAAAGAGATGACATCAAAACTTCGTTCTATTGCGGTATACTGTGGGCATGAATTTGGTACATCGCCGCAGTTTGCCCGTGATGCTGAAAAGATTGCAAAACTATTGGCCGCCAATCACATCCGCATAGTATTCGGCGGCGGGGATGTTGGGTTAATGGGAACGGTTGCGACGGCGGCGTTAAATAACGGCGGGACAGTTGTTGGGGTATCCACCCACGACGTAGTTGCACGCCAAGAACCTGCGCACGCCGGCGTTGACGTTGAAATCGTTGATGGCGTAAACGAACGAAAGCAAAAGATGTTCGACCTATCCGACGCGTTTATTATTTTACCGGGCGGGATCGGGACATTGAACGAGCTTACGGATATCATGACGATGCAGCAGATTGGCGAAACGAAAAAACCGCTGTTCTTTTTAAATACCGAACACTTCTGGGGGCCGTTCGGGCGACTGTTTATTCATATGCAGAAAAAGGGTTTTATTGAAAACGTCCACGATTATAACATTCACACGGCACTGTCGCCTGATGAATTAATGGCCAAGATATTAAACTATTAAAACTCTATGACTTTATCGCGGGCGGATTGTCCGCGAATAATTTTTATGCTGGTTTTCGGGACATTAAAATACCCGGCCAGCATTTTTATAACGGCGGCATTCGCGTCACCATCGGCCGGGGCGGCGGTTGTATGCACGCGCAGAACGCCGTTTTCATCGGTGCTGATCTTGTTCTGGCGTGCCCGTGGGATGACGCGAATAACTGCTCTCATTTTGCGATTTCCGATAATTCTTTTAATTTTTTACCTGCGATAATATGCAGATGGAAATGCGGGACGGTCTGAACAAAGAACGTTCCGTCCCCGACGTTTGCCATTATATTGCATGCGTCAACGCACCCGACGGCGGCGGCTGTGTCATGCACGCATTTCCAGAACCCGTCCTGTTCATCGCGGGACGCGTGTGTGGTAAAATCAAATAGGTTTTGATATGGCCCTTTTGGTACGACCAAAACGTGTACATCGGATACGGGATCGTTGTCATAGAAACTTAATGCGAAATCATTTTCACAAACGCGCCGAGATGGGATTTCCCCGCGAATAATTTTTGCGAAAACATTATCATTATTATACATATTTATTCCCCTTGTTTAGCCGGTATTAGAATATTACACTGAATATATAAAATCAAGCCTTGAAATGGCGTAAATAATAACTATATACCTTGCATCAGCAACAGATATATACATAAGGAGAAGGAACATGTTTAAACCATTAAATAACTATGTTCTGCTGGAACGGTTAGAAGAAGAAAACAAAACCGCCGGTGGAATAATTATTCCCGACACGGCCAAGGAAAAGCCGTCACGTGGTCGTGTTATTGCCACGGGCGACGGTGTGATTGAAAACGGGGCACGTGTTGCATTAACGGTTCGCCCGGGTGATATTGTTTTATTTGCGAAATGGGCGTCATCTGCGAACGATGTTAAAATCGCGGGCCAAGAATACGTTTTAATCAAAGAAAGCGATATCCTGGGGATACTTGAATAAAAAAAGAGACATAAGGAATAAATAACATGGCAAAAGATATAGTATTTGATACAGATAAACTAGCGGCCGGTGTTGATAAACTGGCGAATGCGGTAAAAATTACTATGGGCCCAAAGGGTCGCACGGTCGTTATTGAAAAATCATATGGTGCGCCGGTCGCGACCAAGGACGGCGTAACCGTCGCCAAGGCCGTATCGTTAAAAGATCCGATGGAAAACATTGGCGCACGCATGGTCCAAGAGGTCGCAAAAAAAGCGGGCGATGACGCGGGCGATGGTACGACGACGGCCACGGTTTTGGCGCAAAAAATCATCCGCGAGGGTCGTCGGGTAATCGCGGCGGGGATGAACCCGATGGACATTAAACGTGGTATTGATATCGCGACGGCGGCGGTTGTTGCGGATATTGAATCGCATGCCCGCCCGGTAAAGGACAGTGCCGAAATCGCCCAGGTCGCGACGATTTCTGCGAATTCGGATCGTGATATCGGCGAAAAAATTGCCAACGCGATGGAAAAAGTTGGCAAAGAAGGCGTCATCACCGTAGAAGAAGCCAAGGGACTGGATACCGAAATTGACGTTGTTGAAGGCATGCAGTTCGACCAAGGGTTTATGTCCCCGTATTTCGTAACGAACAGTGAAAAAATGCTGGCGGAATTGGAAAACGCGAAAGTATTAGTATCGGAAAAGAAAATAACGGGCCTGCAGGCGCTGCTGCCGATCCTTGAACCGATTGCGCAATCCGGCAGCCCGCTGCTAATCATCGCCGAAGACGTAGAATCCGAAGCATTGGCGACATTGGTATTAAACCGTCTGCGTGGCGGGCTGAAGGTATGCGCGGTAAAAGCGCCCGGATTCGGCGATCGCCGCAAAGAGATGCTAAAGGATATCGCGACCGTAACCGGGGCGACCGTTGTATCGGACGATATCGGCATGACATTTGATAATATATCCACAGAAGTGCTCGGCACGGCAAAAAAAGTCGTAGTGTCCAAGGATTCAACACTTTTGGCGCATGGCGGCGGGGACAAGCATCAGATTGCCGCCCGTGCGGATGAAATTCGTGCGGCATTGGCGACAACGACCAGCGATTATGACCGCGAAAAGCTGTCCGAACGCCTGGCCAAGCTGGTCGGCGGCGTCGCGGTGATCAAGGTTGGCGGCATGACCGAGGTAGAGGTCAAAGAAAAGAAAGACCGCGTAGACGACGCATTGGCGGCGACGCGTGCGGCCGTATCGGATGGGATTGTTGCCGGGGGCGGTATTGCGCTGGTTCGTGCCGCGGCGGCATTGGAAAAAATCACGGGCGATAATACGGATCAAAACGTTGGGATTGACATTATCCGTCGCGCCGTCGTTGCCCCGTGCATGCAGATTGCCGAAAACGCGGGCGTATCGGGCGAAATTGTCGTCGGCAAGGTAATGGATTCCAGCGACTATAACTTCGGCTATAACGCGCAGACTGGCGAATACGTTGATATGATGCGCGCAGGTATTATTGACCCGGCCAAGGTTGTAAAAACCGCAATCCAGGCCGCGGCCAGCACCGCGGGCGTAATGCTGACCACGGGCGCGGTTATGGCGGAAATTCCGGATGAAAAACCGGCCACGCCGGCCATGCCGGGCGCAATGCCGGGAATGATGTAATCACCCGCGATAAATAAAAACAGTCCGGCCGCGGGCTGTTTTTATTTTTGCGTAAAATCGCGCGCAACAAATTATTGACAATTGCGATTTTTTTACCCAAAATTATATCAACAAAAGGTGATTGAATATGTCAATGATGAAACGAACAAATAAATCATGCCTGGGCAGTGATGAACTGACATTTTGGGGCAAATTTTCAAACCAGCTGCGTTATATCATCGCGGCCGATGCGGTTAAAATATCGGGCGATTATACCACCGGCAGCTATGGCATTCGCGGGTATATTTTTAACAATCGTCCGGCGGTCGCGGATGTAAATATTGAATTCGTGCTGATGCGTGCAATAACATTTAAATGCGCACTGCCGCTGCCGATGCCACACGGCATTGCCCCGGATACAATCGCGCCGTTTACACGCGGCCGGCCGCATACACCATCCGGCGCCAGCGAAGATTACTATGGTTACGTAAAAAATACCGAATCGGGCGATATAATTGACCTGTGGTATTGCCAGCCCCTGGCCCAGAAATTATTTGAAACGACCGAAAACGCGTATATCGCGCGTGAATCGGAAAAATCAATGGCGATTGATGAAAAATATAACCAAATCGCCGCCGAACAGCAGGTAAAAATCGCACGCTTTTTTAATTCCAATCAAAAATAAATCGCGCGGGTATAATAAAATCCCCCGGATGTTGGGGGGATTTTTTTTTGCGCATTATATCACGCGCCGGCCCGCCCATGGGAACAGGGATTTATTTCCCCGCCCCCAGTGATTATCAGATCATTTTCCCGAACCGCAATAGCGTTCATGGTAATACGCACGATGGGAAACGTAATCCGATATGCATTTATATTTCTTGATCGCATCAGCACGGATTTGCAATTTCGCCCCCAGCGCGTTGTCCAATAATTCCAATACCGGGGATATTACATATGTCCCGGATAATTCCCCATTTACCGCGATGCGCCAATTATACATCCATTCGGCGATTTTAAATAAACGTTCATATGACGACCAGGCGCGGATAATATAATGCATATTATTTTCAACAAAATGCCCCATATTTGCCACATTCCCGATCGCAAACGCGGTGTCACGCTGTGATATATCGGAACGCAGTTTTGATATCTGATGAACATATTCAGATTTGGATTTTTTACCACCCGAATTCTGCATATCAATCAGCGCCGGGTATAACAAAGCGTTATAACCCGCCACGGCCCCGGTTAATGTCTGCATATTGGACAGCCATTCCATATCCATTGCCATCCGGTCGGAATTATCCAACGCGTATTCATATAAACCATATAAAACACTGGCAATGCAGAGATGCGCAACCATTTCAAATTTATACGACGGAATCTGATGCTGGTATGAAACAAATTTAATCGGCCGGCGGTGACGCGCAAACGCCGACGGTGAATAATGCGCAAATAATTGCTTTGCATCCGGCATTAAATTGGCAGGTATATGTTTTTTAGCCTTGTCTAATGCGAAACTTAATTCCCCCAATATTAAATCATAATCGCGGGTTATTCGGGCCTGTTCTGATTTGAAATATTCATTTAAACCGGATATTACCGACCCGATGGCATTATCCGACGTCATGCCGTATTTGCTGACCATCGGCGCGCTGGATCTGCGCAGGCCATTTATGCCGCCGGTAAATATCTCGCGCTGATGATACGGATAGCCTATATTCATATTGCCACTAATTTTAAACCGTTCCCAGTTCTTTGTTGATCTGCTAATTTCGCGGATCGCCTTCTGGCGTTTAAATAACTTATCCTGGTCGCGCAGCAATTGTTTGCTTTTCATCAACATTAACCTTTTACTATTTATTATTATATTATATAAAAATTTAAATAACATCAATATGTTTTAAAAATAATTAATCTAAAATTTTATATCGCGATTTTCCCGCCCCGGCGTTATTAATCCCGGCAAACAATCGCCGGGGCGCGGGAAAAAATCCCCCCCGTCACGTGCAAAATAAAAAAACCGGCGCGCAGCATAAACAACGCAACGCCCGGGCCGCGCCCCCACGTGCGCGGTCAATAAAAAAATCCCCGGGCCGCGGCCAACAAAAAAATCCCGTATATCACGGGATTTTTTTAAACTCTGGTGCGAGCAAAGGGGCTCGAACCCTCGACCTCAACCTTGGCAAGGTTGCGCTCTAGCCAACTGAGCTACGCTCGCACTGCGTCGTATATTTTTACATATATTTTTTCCGAATGCAAGGAATTTTTTTATTTTTATTCCCTGATCTTATAACCACTTCCACGGCTGCAGGATTTTTAAAAACCCATACGCCGAACGACGATCCACAAATGTGTTGCCACAACGCGGACATACAATAAACGGGGCCAGCATTGCGCGAACCTTTTTAAACATCATAAACCATATAAACAGACCAATCGCCCAGGCCGCAATAACCAGACCATATGCAACATAGCCAAAATATTTGTTTACAGTTTCCGTAATAACATTTACGACCGCGACATCCGATTTTTCTAAATCATTATAAATACGCGTCGCAACCGGCCACGACGACGGACGCCACGGGTATACATGCTGTATCCCGTAATTCGTTAATAATGTCGTCCCCAGTCCACCGGTGTTTTTATCCAGCTGTTCCCGGATCGCCGCGTCCAGCATTTTATCAAATTCCAACTGCAGGACCGATGCTAAATCACGTTCAATCGCATCCAGTTTTTCATTTACAATCTTGGCCGTGTTATCAACCGCGCCAATCGCATTATCCGCCGATGCAACCGTTTTATCCACCGCCCCGATTGCGTTGTCAATCCCGGTGGTTTTTACACCAAATTTCCCCGCGATCCCGGTCAGCTTTTTTACGCCGGCCGTTTTTTCACGAACGTCGGCCGTTGCATCCTTGGCCCGGGCCGTAGCGTCCGTTACCGTATCAACGGCGGACGATGCCATCTTTACCTTATCTATGGCGAATGCGACCGGTTTATCCAGGTTTATCGCATCCTTTACCCCGGCCAGAAGCTTTTCATATTCGCCTGCAATATTACGCTGCAGATCAAAGAACATTGATACAACAATTGATTTCTTTATCGGTTCTGAATACGTGTTCTTTATATGCAGCGGCAACCATATAACCAGCGCCAGCCACAGAACCGATATGGCTGCAAATACACGCTTTACCGTTGTTACATATGACGTTTTTTTCGCAACAGTTTTCGCACCACCGCGATCTATTACCTCTATTTCTTTCTTTTTACGTGGCATTTATGACTCCTTTCCTGGTTTTAATTTACTAAATTTTCCGGGGGCGTTTCAATAAAATTATCGTTCGAGTTTCCGGAAATTATCCACAAACGGCGCCAGAACCGAATCCATCGCCAATATCGCCGGGTGCGACGTATAGAGTTCTGATATATTTTCAACCGCATCATAAAACAGACTGGCCGCGTCGTCGTTTTCAAAACCTGCGACCTCAACCCTTGGCGGAAGTACAAAATTATTACCCACGCGGCGCAGAGTCAGCGAATATACATATACATTTACACCGTTTTCACTGGGCGATTTTAACGACGCCAGATATATCTTGTCCGATAGAGATAAGCGAATAACCGGACGCGGGCCGGATATAATATCATTGCCGTTTTTTTCTTTTTCTGACATTTATTTTTCTCCTGTATATTTTTCTATGAATTCTTGTTTAAAGCGCGCAAAGTTCCCCTGTTCTATGGCCGTGCGAATGTCACGCATTAGATCCTGATAAAACCACAGGTTATGCTGCGTTAGCAATGTCGCCCCGAGGATTTCATTGCACTTAATCAAATGATGAATATATGCACGCGATAGTTTACACGCCGGGCATCCACACTTATCATCAATCGGCGATGCGTCATCACGAAAACGCGCGTTTTTCATATTCATTGTACCGTGACGCGTAAACGCCTGGGCCGTGCGACCGGCACGCGTCGGCATTACGCAATCAAACATATCAATACCGCGTTCAACCGCCCCCAATATATCCAACGGCGTGCCAACCCCCATTAAATACCGCGGCCGATCCACGGGCAGCAACGGCGTCGTCGTTGCAATCATATCAAACATTACATCCTGGGGTTCACCCACGGCCAGACCACCAACCGCATAACCATCAAACCCAATATCGGTTAACGCCGCCGCAGACTTTTTACGCAGATCCGGAAAATCCGCCCCCTGGACGATGCCGAAAATACCATATCCCGGGCGGTTAATAAACGCATCCTTGCTGCGGCGCGCCCAGCGCGTGACCATATCAACATTCTTTTCAACCCGATCACGCGGCGCGGGTAAGTGCAAGCATTCATCTAATACCATCGTAATGTTGGAATCAAGCTGATGCTGGATATGAACCGAATCCTCGGGGCGCAGAAAGTGTTTAATCCCACCGTCAATGTGCGATGTGAACTCTACGCCTTCTTCGCGCATTTTTACCAGATTTGATAATGACATTACCTGAAATCCGCCACTGTCGGTAAGTATCGGCCCGGGCCAGCCCCCGAATTTATGCAGCCCGCCCATCGCGGCAACTAAATCCCCGCCGGGGCGCAGCATTAAATGATACGTATTGCCAAGTATTACCTGCGTCCCGGTTGCACGAACCTGGTCCATGGTCAGTGCTTTGACCGTCGCCGCAGTTCCGACCGCCATAAACGCAGGCGTTTCAAACGTCCCGTGCGCCGTTTCCACACGACCACGACGCGCCATGCCATCCGTTGCCAAAAGATCAAATTTTAACGACATTTATTACCACCCCATTATTCATGTTAATACAAAAAACGCGAACCATACCGCAAAAAATCCAACAGCCCCCAGTAACGCCATTACTGTTTTATAACGCGGTGCAATCTTATAAAACAACACGCCCGAGACAAAGCAACATACCGGAACAGATATAAATAAAAAATATATCAGCCATATCATATATACCGCAAGCGTCGTTGATTCATATAGCCCATACGCTTGGTATTCGGCGAAACCATCAACCCCTAGTATAAATTTCAAAACAGGCTCATATCGCGTTATCATTAGAAACAATCGGATCAGGCATAACTCTGCCAGCTGCATTGCAATTAATACTAATGGCAGCGACATCCAGCGTTTAAAATCCGATTCCAATAACTTCATCTGTTATGCCTTTGGGCCGTTTCCCGCGGTCGGCGTAAAATTTTCATGCCATATCGCCGCGACGTCTGTGTTATGATCCGCACCGTGCGTAATTATTGACATCGGGCCATCAAAATAACCGCGCGAATGCATTATTACGTCATCACGCGTTATACTGTCCCCCATCTGAACGCTTTTATTAAAATCATACAGACGGCCATATAAACGGTAAAAATTAATTAATTTTGTAATCCGGCGCTGCGGCGATTCCAACCAGTCCGCATTGCCAAGCTTACAAATATTCCGGCGACGGGATAAATCATCCGCGGTAAAGGGACTGTGTGAATAAATATAGGACGCATTTTTCGCAATTAATTCAATCAATCGCGCTATATTTTCCGGCGTTGTCTGGGTAGCAAACCCGCGACAGCAAAACTGTTCGTTGCCATATATCGCATCGCCAAAACCATACGTTAGGCCATTTTGCCGACGAATAATTTCATATAGTTCTTTGCAGGTATACCACTCAAAAACACTAAGACATTTATCGCGGAAAATATTTTCATATGAATCCGGCGTATAGTCGGGGAACAAAATAGTAATTTTTACGTTTTTCTTGCCGCCTATGTGATTATGGGCAATCGTCGGGGTATATGTTATATCCATATTTTCCGGCACATCGTGACCAGGCAGGAACGAAAACGTTTTTTCCAGTGTTTTTAATACATCATCCGGGTTATGTATCTTGCCCGATATGCCGATTATACAGTTTTTTGCTGATAACCTGCGCGATAAAAACCCTAACATCTGGTCGCGCGTAAACGACGCAATGGTTTCAAACGTCCCAATTGTTCGCGATGAACCAATCACATAGTTAAATAACTTACCCGAAATAAAATCAAAGTAACGACGGCTGTCGCTGTCCAGTGCGCGCCGCAGCTCGTCAGATATAACCCTGCGTTCGGTTTCTATTTTTTCAGGATCAAACAAAGAATTTTGCAGTAAGTCCCCGAGTGACTCTATTAATAAATTAATATTTTCCGCCAATATACGGCCATAAACACGCATACTGCGGCAGCCCGTTGCGGCATTTTGCACGCCACCGTTATATTCCAGATACTCGGTTAATTCCCGCCGGGTCGGAAAACGCCGCGTCCCGGCACAGAGCATATGTTCACAGAAATGCAGTATCCCCATCTCGTCCGAGCCCTCGTCACGCGCGCCGGTGGCGAATGTCACTTCAACATTTACCGTTTCCAGATCCATCGGATCTAAAATAACCGTGATGCCGTTGGATAGTTTATGCAGCTGCGGCGCGTATTTCATTGCGCATCCTTTTTAAATAACAAACAACAATCGCCATATGAAAAGAAACGATATTTTTCCGCCACGGCATGCGAATATGCGGCCCGCATTTGTGCCACCCCCGCAAAGGCCGACACCAGCATAAACAGCGTTGATTTCGGCAAATGAAAATTCGTTAATAACACATCAACTGCGCCGAATTCATAACCCGGGGTTATAAATATATCCGTGGAACGACAAAACGGCACAACGCGGCGCAAACGCTGACCCGCCGGCAATTTACGGTTGTCCATTGCCGCACTTTCCAGCAACCGCATAGACGTTGTTCCGACCGCAATTACCCGCCCGGCGTTATTTATTATATCCGCCTGGTCGGCGGTAATCTGCCCCCATTCGCTGTGCATTTTATGCTGGGATAAATCCTCGGTTTTAACGGGCATCCATGTCCCGGCCCCGACGTGCAGCGTGATATTTACAATCTGGCCACCGCGGGCGCGAATATCATCCAGTAATTCCTGCGTAAAATGCAACCCGGCCGTCGGCGCCGCCATTGATCCCATCGGATCGGCGTATACCGTCTGATAGCGTTCACGGTCATCGGATTGTTCTGCGCGTTTCATATATGGCGGCAGCGGCATTTTCCCGACCCGGTTTAATACCGCGAACAGCTCATCACAGGCAAATTTTAACCGCAGACCACTGTCGTCGTCACGCGCAATAACCGTTGCGACCGTCCCGTCATCTAAGGTTAATTCATCGCCGATGGCGATTTTATTAAATTTTTTACACAATCCCCACCATGTGCCATCCCCGGCATCCGTATGCAGGGTTATTTCATGCCCTGATGCCATAAAACGCGCCGGGATCACGCGCGAGTTATTAAATACAATAACGTCCCCGGGCCGGATATAATCCAAAATATCGCGAATATGACGATCGGCGATATTGTCACCCGATACAACCAACATCCGCGATGCATCGCGCTGCGCCAGCGGGTGTGACGCGATAAGATCCCCGGGCAGATCAAAATCAAAATCAGATGTATGCATATCTATACCGCCGCTGCAATTATCCCGACAACAATTAACACACTAACACCCGGGGCCATTAAAAACCGCGCCCAGACGGGCATAGTATCATAGCGGATAAAAATTTTGGTATATTTTACATTATCTGCGATACCGGCGATCTGCTTTTCCAGGGCGAATATCTGAGATTGAACATCTGCTAATTCTTTTTCAATTTTCAGATTTTCATCAACTGTATTAATCGGATCTGCCAGCATTCTGTTATATCGGTCACGACGTTCGCGTAACAGTTTCAGACGCGCAGCCGCATCATCATAATCAGTCGTTACGTCACGAAAGCTCTTTTTTAAATTACGAACCTTTGCGACGTCGTCACCTATTTTTTCCAAGAACGGTTCAACGCTATCGGTCGGGATAATAACATTTAAATAATCGGCAGATGCGGTGGATATATACCCGCCAAAATCACCCGCGATATATTTAATTTTGCGCGATGCATTTTCCGTTTCAGAACTCGACACCCGCAGTTCCAGATCTATGGTCTGGTTCGTTACGCGCTTTTTCTGTGATGCCACATCTGCAACGATAACCGATCGGTCACCCGGCGCGTTCAGAATATCATCCGATACCACAGAACGCGAACAGGCAGATAAAAACAACACAGACAAAATTAAAAAAACGCGCGTCATACCAACACCTTATACTTAATTAATAAACCAAATTATTATTTATCTGGAACGGCCGCGAACAGCACGGGCCAGGCTATCGCGCAGCTGTAAATCCTGCTGCTGTTTTTCCTGCTCGCGCAGTTCGGTTAGTGTTTTCCCGTTTATGCTATGAATGCGTGATTTCGGTGAACTGATATAATTATCACGGATGTAGTTATCAAAAACCAGCGTCGCAGGTTTTGCCTCAAAGCGCAATGTATCTTTTACATTTGCGCGTTTATAGTATTCTTCGCCATTTGCGAAATTACTGAATACAACAACGCGTTCCGTATGTGGCGCAGCCATATCACGAACGACCATTTTATTGTCAGACTTAGCGTCAACGATTGCCGGATAAAGGCTATTGCTGCACCCCGTTAAAACTGGTGCTGCAAACATTGCGGTTGTAACTATTTTATATACTACTTTCATTTTTTTTCCTTTATTTTTTGAAATCTAAACCCTGATCGGTATAGTTTTCTGCCCTATCCTCCCAGTCCGGTTCAACGCGCACAAACAGGTGCAGTCGCGCGTTTACCCCCCATTGATTTTGAATATCGTGCCGGGCGGCCGTCCCGATTTGCTGCAGCTGATTGCCGCCACGACCGATTACAATCTTTTTATGCGCATCACTGCGTACAACAATTTTCTGATATATATCCAATACATCATCCGGCGCAACATCCACACGTTCGGTTACAACGTTTATATGATACGGTAATTCCTGATGAATATATTTATATACCTTTTCACGTGTCAGTTCGGCCAAATACAGTGTATCGGGAACGTCCGTGGCATCGGCCGCGTCAAACAAATACGGTGACGCCGGCATAACATCCGCCAGTGCGTTTAACATCTGATCCACGCCATCGTTTTTCAGCGCCGATATCATAAATATCTCGCGCCAGTCGGCCATCTGGGACAATTCGGCCGCGATCGGCAATAAATCCTGTTTTAATATTGCATCGGACTTGTTCAATGCGACGAACAGATTTTTATGACCGCGAATCTTAACAACCAGATCACGAATGGTATCTGTTATCCCCTTTTGCGCGTCAAGTATTAATAAAACCGCATCAGCGTCCGATATTGCATCCATTGCCGCCCCGACCATTGCGCGATCCAGGCGACGTTTTGGTTTAAAAACGCCGGGGGTATCAACAAAAATCAGCTGACGATCGCCAACCATCTTTACAGCCCGCAGGCGGGTTCGGGTTGTTTGAACCTTATGCGAAACGATTGAAACCTTTCGCCCCATGATTTGGTTTAACAATGTACTTTTGCCCGCATTTGTTGGGCCGATAATGGCAACAAAGCCTGAATATGTTTTTTGCATGTGCCAACAATAGCACAACTATTTGAAAAGTGAATAAAAATATTTAAAAAATAAAATCCCCCGCGGCGGGGGGATTATTGTTATTATCCAACCAGCTTTTTCCAAAGACTTTTCTTCTTTTCCGGTTGTTTTTTACGCCGGCGACGTGGTGCGGACATTGTTGTCTTTTTCGCATCCATATGCTGCTGATTTTTTTTCTTAGAATCTGTTGACGGGGCGTATGCGTCCAACAGATCCTCGGTCTTATTCTGTTCCGGGGCGACGCGCTGAATTGAATACTGATCAATATTCATCAGGCTATCGTCACCGATAATTACGATTTCCGTTTCAAACTTAGCCTCCATTTCGGCCAGCTCGGCGCGTTTATGGTTTAACAGATAAACGGCGACGTCGGTCGGAACGGTCATAATAATTTTCTGGGCGCTTTTCGCCAGCAGTTTTTCCTGCAGATGGCGGAACAGAATTATTGCCGCGGTCTGAATACTTGGGACGACGCCTGCCCCCATGCAATGTGGACACGGGACATATGACGATTCCATAAAACTGCTGCGCAGTCGCTGCCGCGATAGCATTAAAACGCCAAAGTTATTAATCTTTGCGACCTGGGTACGTGCCCGATCACGCTTCATAACCTCGCGCATTTTCAGTTCCAGCTTACGGTTATTGCGTTCTTCTTCCATGTCAATAAAGTCAATTGCAACAATCCCGGCCAGATCGCGCAGACGCAGCTGCAGTGCGATTTCCTCGGCCGCTTCCAGGTTGGTATTCAGCGCGGTCTGTTCAATATCTTTTTCCTTAATCGCGCGTGATGAGTTAACGTCAATTGTAACCATCGCCTCGGTCTGATTAATAACCAGCGATCCACCGGACGGCAGCTGAACATATGGCCCGTGCAGCCCTTCTAGCTGTTTTTCAACGCCAGCCTTGACCATTAACGGGACGGCGACGTCTTTGTATTGAACCAGCTGTTTGCGGGGCGCACGACCGTACATCTGCTGAAAGTATGTTTTTGCGGCGTCGTATGCATCTTCGCCCTGGATAATTAAAACGTCATCTTTGTCCGATAGGAAATCGCGAACGACGCGTCGCAGCAGTGAATCTTCGGTATGGATTGTAACGGGTGCGACGGATTCCAGGGTCGTTTTACGAATTTCATTCCACAGGTTTACCAGATAATCATAATCGGCGGCGATATCGGCGGCATCTGCCCCGAATGCAGCGGTGCGCAGAACAACCGTCATACCCTTTGGAATTTTTAGGTTATGCAGAATATCGCGCAGACGGGCACGTTCGGCCTTGTCTGATATTTTTTTAGAAATGCCATAGCTATTTCGTTTACGTGAATTTGGCATTAAAACGGCAAATCGTCCGGCCAGTGACAGATATGTTGTCATTGACGCGCCTTTTTGTCCGCGTTCTTCTTTTACGCCCTGGACCAGCAGAATCTGTTTAGGTTTAATTACGTCCTGGATTTTAAATTCGCGGGCGCGTTTAACGAATTCTTTGTTATCTTCGCCGGCGCTGTGGTCGTCGTATTCGGCGATTTCATCACCTTCGTCATCTGGGTCATCGTCGTCGTCAACGATATTTGCGTGGGCAAGTTCTAATAGTTTCTTTTTCTGTTCGGGTGTTACCTGATAATAATCCGGGTGAATTTCTGAAAACGGCAAGAAACCGTTTTTCCCTGATCCATAGTCCACGAATGCGGCCTGCAGGGATGGTTCAACGCGAATTACCTTGGCCAGATAAATATTTCCCTTTATCTGAGGTTTTGTCGTTGTTTCAACGTCAAAATCAGAAACGCGGTTATTGGCAGTATCTAAAACTACGACTCTCGTTTCTTCCGGGTGGACTGCGTCCACATATATCTTCTTTGACATCTAATAATCCTTTGGTTTTGGATGCGTATGCAATGGAAATAATCCGTCCCCATGGGGCGTCCAAGCCCATGCCAAGGAATTGCGCCACGATAATCATCAGCGTTAACCGGATTCTAAAAAATAGTGATAATACAAACACTTATATTAGCCCCATATCATACGACAAATAATACCATATCATGTATTATGACAAAAAGGCAAGGTATTTATTTTCTTTTTCCGCCGTCGCGTCCCGATGGCAGTCGGGGCATTTTATCTTTTGCCTCGGCGATCCAGCGTTTCATACGTGTCCGCAGCCAGTTTTCATAAAAGAAGAACAGCCCCCCCACCCCGATCAGCGGCAGCACATAGTATATTATTCGGTATGCCAGCATTGCGCCAAAGATTCCGGCCTTATCTACGGTATCGGGCATCGCCAGCAAGAAAATACTTTCAAACACGCCGATTCCGCCGGGGACTTGACTGAACACGCCGGTGGTCTGGGCGATAACGAACAATCCGATATACGTCCCGAATGGTATATTAACAAACGGTATTAAACAGAAATACAGCACCAGCCCGGCCAGGACACTATCGGTAATCCCAAGTCCCATCTGAACAATTGCCATTTTAGTTGTCGGGATCTGAAACCGCAGCTTTCCGATTTTAATACTTTTATTATGGAACACCACTGTCATTGCAAAGTACGCCAAAATCGCGGCCAGGCATCCGACAAACAGCGTCGTAATCCCCAGTCCCGCGCCGGCGGATTTATTAAACAAATCGGCCGGGATCAGGAAATATCCGATTGTAACGATTGCGGCACACCCCAGGAAATATGTAAAACCGGATATAGTCAGCATTTTAACGATATCGCCGCCGCTAATTCGCCACCGGGTATAGAGGCGATATCGTATCGCCCCGCCACTAACGACGGCGTGTCCGGCGTTATTACTGATTGCAAAGCCCAGCATTCCGGCCAGCATCCATTTCCACCATGATACGCGTCCGCCGATATAGTTCAGCGCCAG
The DNA here is from genome assembly GCA_937903135.1 of uncultured Alphaproteobacteria bacterium. Taxonomy (GTDB): domain Bacteria; phylum Pseudomonadota; class Alphaproteobacteria; order Rs-D84; family Rs-D84; genus Enterousia. Next base: position 17,609 of record CALDAH010000006.1, read on the forward strand.
ATAGTCATATAGTGATAAAACGAAATACCCGGCGATGCATGCGATACATGCCCCGACCAGATTAATTGCCGGGATATTTAATATTGCCCGGGCGATATCGCCGGCGCTGTAGTTACGCAGCTGCCACCAGAGCATAACGGCGGCCAGTGCGAAAAAGAAAAACCCGGAATAGCTAATAATCTTTTTTAATAATCGTTTTGTCTTTACTGACATAAAAATCCTTTTCCAAGCAAAATAGGATATCAATATTATAAAAAAAAGCAAAGATAAAAAAATAGCCCCGAAAAAACTCTTTACAACCGAAAAACATGTTCATATAATTTATACCGTTACGGGGATTTCCTGTGATGGGACACGGGAAAGTATATGAATAACGGGCGCTGCGTAAATTGCCCGAACGGCGGGACGACGAACGGCTATACGAACGGCGGGATTACGACTGTTATCTGCCAAGCGGCGCATCATCCCAGGATACGACCGGGACATATCGCCCGGCGTCTGATTGCCCGTATGTTGAATAAAAATAATATTGCAATTCCGGCGCGGTTTAATATACTTACCCTGTGATTTAAATCAGTATAATAATATATAAATCAAATAAGGGGGTATATACCATGCTGCGCCCGTCGCTTCGTAAATCCAATCAGATTCGTCCGGTATCAATGGAAACCGGTATAAATAAATGGGCCGAAGGGTCGTGTTTAATAAAAATTGGTGGGACGCATGTAATATGCACGGCGTCGGTAGATTTAAACCAACCGCTATGGAAACGGGTTCAGAATAAAACCGGCGGCTGGGTTACGGCGGAATATTCCATGCTGCCCCGGGCCGTCGGGACACGCAAATCGCGCGAGGTTTTGATGAAGGATCATCGCAGTGCAGAAATATCACGGCTAATCGGGCGTGCGCTGCGCAGTGTTGTTGATATGGATGCCCTGGGGCGTCATACGATAACCGTTGACTGCGACGTAATCCAGGCGGACGGCGGGACGCGATGCGCGGCCATAACGGGCGGTTTTGTTGCGATGGCATTGGCGGTGCGCCACCTGATGCGCAACGGGCGGATATCTGAAAACCCGATACGCGAACATATTGCCGCGATCAGTGCGGGAATTTTTGATGGCGAATTAATCATGGACCTGGACTATGACGAGGATTGCAATGCCGAAATGGATTCAAATTTCGTTGTATCGGAAAGCGGTCGTTTTATTGAAATCCAGGCGACGGGCGAACAGCACCCGTTTAACCGCGATGCTATATGCGCGCTGATGGATATGGCCGCCGCCGGCTGTGATCAGCTAATCCGGCTGCAGAAACAGGTTTTGGAATAAAAACGCGGGCGCAAACGCGTATGCCGCGCACGGAATAATGGTGCAGCATCGGCGGAATAAACGCAGGTGTCGCGGCGGAATAATGCGGTGATGCGCGGAAATGTTTTTAAAATAAAATCCCCCCGGCGGGGGATTTTTGGTAAATGGATAGCATCGCGCATAGCCCCCGTTTTTAACCGGGGGGATTTTTGCCCCGGCCGGCGGGTTATGCCACCACGGGGCGCGGGATAAAAAAAACAGCCATCCGGCCGATAAAAAAATCAGGTGGGGCGGAGGTTCACAACTACGAAGTCATAGTGCCGCTTATTTATGTATATCGCGGCCCCCGGCCAAAAAAACGCGCGGGAATCGCATGCGCCCCCGCAAATCTTGGGTGGACGGGGGGTTAGAAACTACTCCACATAGCGCTGTTTATTTATATATATCACAGCCCCCCCGGCCGTTACCAGTTACATTAATTTTGCCAAGATTTTCCAACCCGCGCCGCGGCGCAAAAAAATCAGGCGGGTCGGAGTTTGTTTTAGAAGCATTTCCTAAGCTGTTATTTTGTTAGTCCTAGGATTTCCGACCCATTTTACACCAACACACAGTGATTTTTTGCCCCCTGCGCGCCGATGTTATTTTTATTATATCATAAAAAAACGCCCTGTGGGCGTTTTTTTTATTTTATTTCTGGACATAAATCACACAAAGGCAACAGGCATAATTTACGGCATTTTCAATATTTCCCGTTGTTTTTATGTTTGTGGGTTTTTATTATTTTATATGAACATACCATAAATACACTATAAAAGACCTATAAAAGCATGATTATAAAAAATAAATTCGTTTTCACTAAAAATATATTAATCAAATTGGCGATTCCTGATAAAAACCAGAAAAAACAGATTTATTATGACTCGTATCAACCAGGTCTTGCACTGATTATTACATACGGTAGCACAAAAACGTTTTATCTGTATAAAATTATCAATCGTAAGACATATATAAAGAAAATCGGGCAATTCCCATATATGGATATAGATGAAGCCCGACAAAAAGTATATAACGCCATAAAAGCAATAAATAAAGGCGACAATCCGTTTTATACCGAAAACAATGACAAATCCGATATAACATTATCGGATTTTTTCTTTAATAAATATATGCCTGAACACGCCAGAATATATACGAACACTAAAACAGCCCATAAGAAAGAATTATTATTTAATTGTCATTTTGATAAGTTTAGAAAAGCAAAGTTAAATGAAATAACCCGTCAAGCCATTGAATCACACCATAAATTGATTGGTAGTAAGAATAAACCAGCCGCCGCAAACACATTTTTAGGTCTTATGTCGCATATATTTAACATAGCCATTGAATGGGGTTATATTAATAATAATCCGGCATTAAAAATTAAGCCATTTCCAACTAAATCCAGAGATAGATTTTTACAACCCAGCGAAATATCAAGTTTTATGAACGCGTTGCATAATATGGAAAACGACAAATTACGTGATTATGTATTATTGTTGTTATTGACAGGTCAACGTAGAGGTAATATCGCCAGTCTTAAATGGTCTGATATTGATTTTCATAACAATATTATGTATTTAGCCCACACCAAAAACGGAGAATCACAACGTATTCCGTTAACTGAACAAGCAATTAGTTTATTAAAGGCAATAAAATCAAAGCAAGATATGAGTAAACAAGACTGGATTTTCCCATCCGATAAAAGCAAAAGCGGTCATATAGAAGGTGCTGATGTATTTTGGCAACACCTATTAGAAACCGCAGGATTAAATAATTTACATATGCACGATTTAAGACGAACAATGGCAAGTTATCAGGCTATATTAGGTTCAAGTATGAATATAATCGGTAAGTCATTGGGTCATAAATCAATACAAGCGACCGCTGTATATGCCCGATTAAATTTAAGCCCTGTTCGGGATTCAATGCAACGCGCCACCAACGAAATATTTAAATTATCAACCAATGATAGGTAATAAAAACCCACAAACATAAAAACAACGGGAAATATTGAAAATGCCGTAAATTATGCCTGTTGCCTTTGTGTGATTTATGTCCAGAAATAAAATAAAAAAATATCATTAACCGATAAAACAAGCCTGTAAACCGAGCCTAAAAT
>CALDAH010000007.1 GCA_937903135.1 uncultured Alphaproteobacteria bacterium
CGATTGAATCACGACTGCCGGATTATAATGCGCCTGCGATAAAAATTGACAGCGTAAGCTTTAAAACATACGCACCGAAATCCGGGGATGAAAAAACATTTAAATATGTATTAAATGACAAAAACGTTATTACCGGCATAAAGATTTCGGATTCCGTAAAAGAAATTAAGTTATCAAATAATAAATTTGTGGTAAAAAGCAGCGACACAACCGAATACATAACAATTGACTCGTACGGTAAGCAGCAAAATTTATCATTTATGGATTTTGGTGTTTATAAATCCGAAACGTATGACGATGCCTCAAATACATTAAATCAGTCCAGCCAATCGGTATACTTCGGCGGGTATGATTCACGCGAAATCGCGGCGAACCGTATTACCGAAAACAAAGATTTCAAAGGGACTGCGGCGGTATCGGTTCAAAATACCGATACGAAAACGGGCTTCTTTGCGACGGCGGATGCATCGCTTAGATTTAATGCCGAAAATAAAACCGCGGATATAAATATCACCGGAATTGAAAACTGGTATGACGTCGCTGCAACCGCGACTGCATCCGGGGCGATAAATTCGGTTACCCTATCGGGCGATGCCACGGGTGATTTCGCCATCAGCACCCCGGGGGACATTCCAACAACAGGATCATTTGTTAAATACTATGGCCAGGGATCATCCCCGACCGAGGCCGGCGGCGTTATAAACTTTACCCAGGATAATGTATCATTTAACTCTGCATTCGGGGGACGCGCCGCACCCGCTAATTAGAATTGAAACGTTTTTTAACATCGTTCTTTGTTGCAATTATTTCGCCGCTGGCATCTGTTGGCGGCGAAATTATCATGACGCCGGTTCAGGTACTGCATACCGCCCGGGAATTAATTGAAAAAAATAATATCCCCGGCGCATATCAGCTGCTAACCCAGACACCCGATTTGGGAAATACCGCCCTGGAAATTGAACGCTGGTATTTAATTGCCCAGATATCCCAAAAACAAGGCGACCTAAAAACCGCGATAAAGATATACCGCAAAATACTGGATGACCAGCCGACACTGGCCAAGATTCGTTTTGAACTGGCCCGGTGTTATATGGAAATGGGCGAATGGTATCGGGCGGATTATCATCTGCGATTGGCCATGACTGACAATCGGCTGCCGGATGATATAAAATCATTAATGAATTCACTGCGATACCTGGTTCGTAAAAATAAAAATTGGAATGTGTGGTTTAATATCGGTGCTGCGCCTGATAATAATATAAACGCCGCGGCCGGCGGGACAGAATGCGTTGACACAATATTCGGGCCGATGTGCCGCGATGGCGCACGACCGGAAACCGCGATTGGAATTAATATCGCAACCGGCGCAGACTATGAATTTAAACTAGGGGATCACTGGCGATGGAAAAACGCCGCAACGCTGTATTCAAACACATATAACAAAGCTAAATATAACGATTTATATATTCAACTGCAATCCGGGCCACGATATGTATATAACCGCGGTTCGGTATGGTTCGCCGGCATTGGCCAGCGCAGATATTTCGGACATGCGCCATATACATACGGCACGGGTGCGGGTATTTTTGCCGATTATGATATTACGCGCCGAACATCCGCGGCAATTACACTTACATATACCCATAACAAATATGATAAATTTGGCCCATGGATGAACGGGAATACCTATTCCGCCGGGACGGTTCTATCATACTGGTTTGATGCATCAAAGTATATTATTCTGCGCGGCGGATTTATTCGTGAAAATACAACCGATAAATCATATTCATACCGCCAGCCGGGGATCGGCATCGGTGCCGGGGCGGAACTGGTCTGGGGATTTAGCATATACATTGAACCGTATTTTTATTGGACGAACTATGACGATGGCCTGTGGTATGTAAAGGATGGAATGTTTCAAAACATTACTCAACGCGATTATACGCGTCAATATAGCATACGGGTAATGAATAATAAATTAACGTGGCATGGTTTTTCGCCGGCATTAACGTATAACTTTACGCGCCGCACATCCAACGTATGGCAGCGCGAGTTTTCAAAGCACACAATCGGATTTACAATTCAGCAGCGTTTTTAACGGCTATACAAATTTTTCCGGCACCAGGCCACATATCGTTTTCCAAATCCGTCGGAAAATACTGGTATCGGGATCGCGGCGATAAACACGTGGCGTGGCGTCCCCTGAACGTGCACCGGTCCAGCGTGGGCGTCCCCCTACCATATCAACGTGCCATGACGTCTGGGCATCTTTGATAATCATATCACGCAGTTTTTTAGCGAATTCTGGGCTTTCAAAAATTGCAACATTTTCAGTATTAAAATACGCACTTCGCGGGTCCAGGTTAAAGCTGCCGATCCATGAAATATTATCGTCAAAAACAATTGTTTTACTGTGCAGCACCGAAAAGCTTGACTGTTTTCGTTCACGGTCGTGTTGTTTCCCGCGCAGGTTTTCTGCGGACAGCATAAATTCATAAACGTCTGCGCCGGATTCAATTAATTGTTTTCTGTACTTTTCCCATTTTGCATAAACGGTTGGTGCGTTTGTTGACGCCAGCGAGTTTGTTACAATAGTTAAATGGACGCCGTTATTTTCCTCGCGCATCATATGCTCCAGTCCGCCCTGGCCGGGGACAAAATACGCCGCGGACAGGTATACCGAATCCTCGGTTTTATCCCAGAGATGCTGTAACGCTTGAATAATTTCACCGCGATATTCTTGTTTTTCGGGCATGGTCATTTCAACCTTTGACGGGGGGTCAGCCAAGAATTTTCCGTGTCCCCAGCTAAAATCAAAATGTTTGTGTTTGTATTCGTGCTGCGCGAGTGAAATAATTCTGTTATAACGGTTTATTGCCTCTGCGCTTTTGCGTTGAATATCGGCAAAATTCTTCTCCAGCCGCTTCATAGCTTTCTTAGACTTAGCCTTTGGGAAAACGGATGCCGGTATAGACAGGTGATGCATCCAATATTCGTTAAAGCTTTGCGTGGCATAACGCGTCATATCCCCGATAAACAAAACGTCCGTATCGGAAAAGTTTGACGCCGTCTCGGGATAGAAGTAGTTACTGCCGACATTTCGTCCGCCCGTAATATATGCGACGTTATCAACAATAAACAGCTTGTTATGCATCCGAGAATTTAAACGATTAAAATCCATCAAGAACTGCGGGTAATATAAGAACCGCGACCGATTAGATACGGTATTAAAAACCTTAACCTCTATATTCGGGTGCTGGTTCAGCAGCATTACATCTACGATATCTGATTTTGTTCCGTAATCATCCAACAGAATTCGTACCTTTACCCCGCGGTCGGCCGCTTTTTTTAATTCACCGACCAGTACCTTGGATGAAAAATCGTTACTATAAATATACGTCTGCAGATCTATTGTTTTTGTTGCCATTCGTGCAAATGCTGCGCGAATAACAAACGCGGACAGCCCGTCGTCAATCAGTGTTGCGCCACTAATATTTTCGCCCGCCCCCAGCTCGTCGCGATAGCATTCGGCGATCGGGGTCTGCATCGGGTCGTACATAAAATCAGCATCTGTTATCTTAGCTACATATCCATCCAGTCGTTTATCGTGTGTTGTTGTCGGAACGGTTGTACATCCCATTAACGGCAGTGCTAAAATAAACATAGAAACTTTTTTTATAATCGCCACGATATATATCCTCTAAATCTAACCTGGCGAATTATAGTATAAACAGCGATACCTTTACAAGTAAAATTCATTAAAAAACATAATAATCCGAAAAAATCCCTGCTTTTAAGTATGAAAAGAATCGTATATAATATACAAAAACAGTAACAAAAGAACCGAGGGGAAACTATGACTCAAAAAATTATTGTAACCGGGGGCTGTGGCTATATTGGCTCTCATACGACCGTGGCACTGCAACAGGCGGGGTTTAATGTTGTAATATTTGACAATCTGGTAAATTCGAGTGCGGATGTAATCACGGGGATTACGCAAATCACGGGCATATCGCCTGAATTTGAACAGATTGACTGTACGGATTTAACCGCGATCCGTGATGCGTTTTCTCGTCACCGTGATGCCGCAGGTGTTATTCATTTTGCCGCGCTAAAGGCTGTTGGTGAATCCGTATCCAAACCGACCGAGTATTACCGTAATAACCTGGTATCGTTATTGAATGTATTGGATATGATGGTTGCGTTTAATATTCCGAACATAGTATTTTCATCATCCGCGACGGTATACGGCGATGCGGACAATTTACCCGTCCGCGAAGATACGCCACTAAAACCCGCGACATCCCCATACGGCCAGACCAAGGTTATCGGCGAATCCATAATCCGCGACGCGGTCGCGGCGCACCCGGGGCTAAATTCGTGCCTATTGCGTTACTTTAATCCAATCGGGGCGCACCCGTCGGGACTTATTGGTGAATCCCCTTCGGGTATTCCGAATAACCTGCTGCCGTATATTACCCAGACGGCGGCCGGCATTCGTGAATGTTTAAGTGTATTTGGCGACGACTATGACACGCCGGATGGATTTTGTATCCGTGACTATATTGATGTAAACGATCTGGCGGCGGCGCATTTATCGGCACTGCGGTATATGATATCTCACCCGACCGGGACGGATGTATTTAATCTTGGCACGGGGCGCGGTGTATCGGTTATGGAATTAATAAAAACATTTGAACAGGCCACGGGGCAGAAATTAAATTATAAAATAACGGCGCGTCGCCCGGGGGATATTCCGGCGATATGGGCCGATCCCTCGCGCGCAGAACGATTACTGGGCTGGCGGGCGCGCGTTCCGTTATCCGACACGCTTTTATCGGCATGGCGTTGGCAAACGAAAAGTATGAAAAAATAATCCGCCCGGCCTATCTGCTGTCTTTTTTATTTGATTGCGCCCCGCAAATATGATAGAATTAGACATAATAGAAGGGAAAATTTCGCATGAAAAGATTGATTGCCGTACTTAGTGGTTTATTGGTTTTGCCCGCATTTGCCGAGGTTGCGCCGATATATTACGACGATGTAATTGAAATCACGGACGATGGTGTGGCATCCGATGACGTGGCGGCAACTGTCGACGACGACGCGGCTGCCGCGCCGCAGCCACAACCGGCAACGGCGCAAAGCACCACGACACGGAACAGTCCGCGTAATGCGACCATTAACGGGCGCGTTGCGGCGCGTGCGATGCCATCGGGCGGTACGGTTAACCCGCGCGGGACCGCGTCCACACGTGGCACAACAACGCGCAGCACGGCAACCGTTGCGCGCGGTGCGGCAACACCGAACGTAACAACGCGCGCGGCGGCGACGCGTACATCGCGTGCCGGTGCTGTGGCCACAACACAAAACACTGTATCGCCGCGCACCACACAATCGCGCAGCGGGACCCAGGCACGCGCATCAATCGTTCAAACGGATACGGTAAATACGCCATTATATACCGCCGGGCGCGTTGGCACGCGCACATCAACCGCGGTTCGTGCGCGCATTCCATCGGTTACGACAACGGCCGCGCCGGTAACGGCCGAATCTGTGGCCACGACAACGGCATCATTGGATGAACTGGCGCAAATCACCGATTTTTGCAAGGCGCAATATACACAATGCATGGATAATTTCTGTAACGTCCTGGATGATAACCAGGGGCGTTGCAGCTGCAGCGTTAATCTGAAAAACTATGAAAAAACTGAAAACGCTTTAAAACAGGCAACCGCCGACCTGCAGGACGTTGCACAAAAAATTCAATATATCGGACTTAGCGGCGAAGAAATTGAAACACTCTTCACCCAGACCGAGGCTGAAATTAAAATGCAGAACACGTCTGATAATACCAAGCTTAAAAATGATTTAGATAGAATCAAAAACGCTATTGTTGACGTAAAATCTGGCACGGCCACCACAACGGATACGGGCATAGGGCTGGATTTATCGGGTCTATTGGATCTTTCATTCAGCAGCACGGGATTTGATCTAACCGCGTTCCTGGGCACATCCAATAACACCAGCAGCATTAGCAACCAGCGCGGCGAACAGCTATATAAAACAGCCACCGCCCGGTGCAAGGCGTCGGTTCTAAACTCGTGCCAGTCGCAGGGTGTGGATATATCTGTAATAACGAATTCATATGATCTGGAAATTGATAAGCAGTGCATAGTATACGAACGCAGCTTAAACGAATCAAACGATCAGATGGCGTCCACGGTTCGCAACGCGAAAAGCGTATTGCAAAAGGCCCGCCTGCTGGTCGCGCAGCAGAAAAATGCATATGACCTGCGTGGTTGTATAAATGCGTTGGATACCTGCATGCAGGATGACTTTGTATGCGGCACGGATTATGAAAACTGCTTAGATTCAACCGGTAAATATATTGTATCGGGCGACGTCGTAACCGGCAGTCAACCCGGACCATCGGGCGGTTCATATACCAACGGCACGGCGAACACCGGGCTATATGCCACATGGAACTATGGATCAAATAATGCGTGGACGGGCAACGGTACACTGGCGGCGTTCGTTGAAAATTTTGCGAATACACCGTATCCGATAAAAACGGCAACAAATATGGCCGATTATATAAAGCAAAAGATCGGATATATTGACAGCGACGGCAAAGTTCAGGGTATGTGCGCATCGGTATTAAACAAGTGCCAGGATTACACATACACCGGGAACGGGACGGCGCGTAAATACCAAAACGACAACCAGGTTGTTCGTGGCTATCTGGAACGTATATTAATGCAGATTAAATCGGCCCAGGACGAAGTATTGGCGGAATATGGGGAAACCTGCTTGGCGGATGTATCATCGTGCCTGTCGCAAAATACATATAACCTGAACAATACAACGGGGAACGAAATATCCAATGTTGCTGTAAACGCGTGTAAGTCTGTGATTACCACGTGTATGAGTGTAAATAACATAAACAGCACGGCCGATACCAGCATCAATAACTGGCTAAAGAATGCATTGGGCGTAACCGTTAAATAATAAAATAAATCCCCCAACCGGGGGATTTTTTTTTGCGTACGCGGCCACACCGCGCCCACATCGGGTTATTCTATATCAACCCCGCCCTGCCCCGGGGCGACAGCATCCGCATCGGCGATATCCGCCCCTTCGGCGCGCGCCCATCGGCGACATCCATACCAGCGCAACGCACGATCCACACGCGCCATCCGCGCCGTTGGCGCGGCGGGCATTGGCGCGGCCATGGGACGCATTCGCAATACCCCCGCTTTCTGTCGCACACATCGGCATCAAAATCTGCACAGTCGGCACATACACCGGCAGTAGAATCCGTGTCGTACACGTATGCATTGCTATTGGCATTCGCGCGGTCAGCGCACGCACTGGCGACATTAGGCGATCCACCCGCCATCGTGTGGGAATACATCCCACCCCGCCCAGGCCGCCACCACAGCGACCGAAAAAATGCATGGCGATGGCGCGGAGAAAAATTGCCACCGCGTCAAATAACCCGCGCTGCCACCCCGCCCAGGCAGCTACCCAAAAAAATAGCTGCCCGCCCCAACACCCCGGCGCGAATCCACCCACCACGGCCCCGGAAAATCGCATGGCGATGGCCCGGGAAAAAATTACCCCCGCGGCCACCGATACATAGTTCGGATTGGCAAAAAAATCAGAATCCCGCGGCAATAAAAAAACGCCCCCGGGCGTTTAAAAAAAATCAGGCGGTTCGGGGGTTCACAACTACTCACAACAAATAGTGCCGCTTATTTATATATATCGCAGCCCCCGGCCGATATTTGGATATTTTGCGCCGTGCGTATGCGCCCCATCGGGAATGGCCGATGGCCGTGCGCCCGGTTATTCCGCGATTATTAAATTCGGGCGACTGCTGCGCAGATTATTCAGCGACTGCGCCTGGGCGGCGCGAAATGCATCGGGATTCCATATCTGAAAACTGTTCCCGCGGCCAACGAATACGGCCGTGTCGCGAATACCCGCATGCGCCAGCATATCCGCCGGAATAACAATTCGGCCCGCAACATCAAACCCCAGTGGCCGCGCATCAGCGAACAGCATCGCCGATAGGTCATCCAGCGCCGTGTCAAACACCCCCATTTTATCCGTGGCGGCCGCAAGCTGTTCCATACGGGACATTGACATCCCTTCTATGCAGTTATTGGTAAATGAACGATATAAAACGACGCCGGAAAATTTATCCGACGCAACCGAAGCCCGGAAAGCAGCCGGGACAGATACCCGCCCCTTTGTATCCAAACGATTTTCATAAGATGAGAGAAACAATGACATTAATTTCGGTCTTTGTTCTGTTATTGGGACGCGCCCGACGTTTCCTGACTTCGTATGGAATGTAGCACGCACCGTTATGGTTGTCAATGACATTTTATAATATTTTTATGGTATTTTATGACATACGTATAAAAAACAAATTATTTTTAAATAAAATTAAAATAAATGCATTTTCTGCTTGACCTGCGATTCGTTTTTGTTCTATGATTTATGTATAGACAAGAGAAAAAGAAGCCACAAGCCCGGAAAACCGCAGAAAAAACGGAATTCTGATAAAAACAAAAGAGATAATATAAAAATTTAAACCGATTTTTGTAAATACATCATGTGTATACAAATCCGGCCGAAATTTTTAAAAACACCCGAAAGGAGGGACCAGCGCATGCAAAAAAGTATCAAAGAAATCATGATTGCCCTGAACAAAGTTCTTACAACAACTGTATGGGTTAACGAAGATCGTCAGATTATATCATTGGCCGATGAATTACAGATCGGTCGCAATAACACCCCGCGTTCAATTGAAGATTTACCACGTTCATCACTGGTCGGCGCATACGTATCGCTGCAGATTCGCACGGATAACTTTGACGTTGCGGCCGAAAGCATGGAAACAAAAGCATTGGCATTACGCGTAAAAGAAATGGTTTTTGCCGAGGCTAAAAAATCAATGGATGCAGCCGATGGCAGCAGCGACAGCGTTGCCGTGGCACGCGCCGCATAAATCGCCCGATACGCACGCGCGGTATATGGGCAAACAGTTTCCGGAATCCCGGAAGGAGAGGAGCAGCAGCCAGCAAGTAATTGCTGGCTGTCGTTTTTGCCGCACGGGGCGTTCGCGCTGGGCCGGGCAATTCGTGCTGTGCGTGGCGTCCCGGGAGACATCGGGATCGCGGCCGCGGTTGGGCGGACGCGCGATCTGGGTATTCGCGCGTGGTGGGGCGTCCGCGCGGCCCGGATTTTTACCAATCGTCCAAACCTGCCCTACATCGGTGGACGTGTATCCGGGGGGCGATCAAAAATCGGGGAACGCCGGGGGAATCCTCGCGCCGGGGGATTGAATGCCGGCCCGGGATGGTGGCCGTGCGGATTATTTGCCGGGGGCAATTTTTCCCGCATCATCGCCATGCAATTTTTCGGCCGCCACGGCGGGCGCGCGTGATTATTCCCCCGGCGGACGCATGGCCGATAAAAAAATCCCCCGCGGGGGATTTTCTTTAATGTTCCATATCCGAATTATTCCGTGGTAAAAATTTCGCAAATTCTTCTATGTTTGATCCGGTGGATGCCAAAATCTTGGCCAGGCTCTGCGTTGATGGCCAACGCGGCTTGCCCTCTTTGGTCCAGCGTTTGCTTTTATTAAATGTCGTTGAATCCAGACCACTGCACCGGGCCAGCCCAGAACACGTCATGTTATGTTCGCTGGCCAATTTATCAATTGCCGCCCATATATCACTGTGTGTCATATCTATTCTCCCTTGGTATATATTACACAGTGATTATGACGTAAAAATCCCGTAATTTTTATCTGAGAGTATCCCTAGGTTTGTATTGAAAAAAACGCCCGACGGGCGTTTTTATTCCGAATCCGATTGCAGTTCGGCACGAATGTTCGCAACCGATTTCACACGCGATGCAATCGTATCGTTTAAATCCGCACTGGTTAATGCAACCGCGTATTTAATCGCATTCGCAAACGCCAGAGCATCACTGTTCCCATGCGTTTTTACGGCAAAACCTTTTAGCCCTAAAAAAGTCGCCCCGGCATATGAACGCGGATCAATCTTATGCTTTAGACGCTTAAAAACATGAACCAGGAAAAACGCCCCGATAATCGCCAGAACAGACTTTTTAAGATTATCCATTAAAACACGCTTAATCAATTTCGCCGTGCCCTCGACCGTTTTTAGAACGATATTCCCCGTAAATCCGTCCGTTACAACGACCTGAACGTTACCGGCGCTGATGTCATTACCTTCTATGAACCCGATGTATTCATATGGCAGCTCGTCCCGGTGGGCGGATAAAACCTTGTTTAAATGCTGCAGGGTTTCGTTGCCCTTGGTATCCTCTTCGCCGATGTTTAAAACGCCAAGCTTTGGTCGCGGCATTTTGCCAATTACCTCGGCATAAACGCTGCCAAGAATCGCGAAGTCAAACAGGTTTTCCTGATCGCATTGAACATTCGCCCCAAGGTCAAGCATTACCACGCGCGAGTCGCCACCACCCGACGGCAGACTGGTCGTGATCGCCGGACGCGATATTCCATCAACCGTTTTTAACGCCAGCTTCGAGAGGGCCATTAAAACCCCGGTGTTACCGGCACTGACCACGGCGGACGAATTCCCTTCGCGAACGTCACGAATCGCCATGTACATTGATGTATCCTGGGCATGACGGATTACATCGCGAACCTTGTCCGTGCCACGAATGGCATTCGGCGCATGAATTACATCGCAATTACGCGCAACACGCGGATATTTAGCCAGTAATTTATTTAATACCGATGTATCCCCGAATAAGCGAAATGATACCCCATCTTCGCCGTTTTGATATAAGTACTGGTTCATCCCCCCCAATACCGCCACCGGGCCTTTGTCGCCCCCCATCGCATCAATTGCAATAATTTTCTTTTCAGATGACATGATATACTAAAAAAGCAGAAAGGTACTTAATCGCACCTATTTCTGCCTTATGTGTTTTGGTTAAATTATTTTGCACCACATGCCGGGCAAATATGATGCGGGCGTTTCTTTTCGCCACATGTTTTACAAACACTGGCCGGCATTACGGACAATGCATCATGTGAACGACGTTGTGCTGAACGTGCTTTGCTTGTTTTACTTTTTGGCGTTGCCATTTTACTATCCTTTTATTTACAGTTAGATATTTTATAAAAAACTTCCCGATTTGCAAGAAAAACTTTAATCCGATATTACCTGGGCAACAAACATACCATGATTATGCATTAACCCGATAACCGCACTGTGATCGTCAAAGCCGATATAAAACCGATAGCCCTGAGATTCTAATGCTTTAATCGTTGCCAGCTTGTATTCTGCCGTTGTCCCCGGATAATCATGAGGTTTGCAAAATACACGCTTTTTAATATTCGGTAACAGATTATCTACATGCGCGTCAACCTTGGCCTGGCCCATGGCCCAGCGACCGGTGATAAAAACGATCGTAAAGTCCCGCCCAAGTGTTTCCAGAACACGAATCATATTTTCGTTTGGCGCACCAAAACGATCATAGTTCGGGGTCGCGAACTTCTTACTTACCACGCCGTCAATATCACAAAAAATTGCAGGTATTTCCGTCATATAAATATCCCTGCCCGGTTATGATTTTTTTCACAACCGGGCATGTTCGGCGTATGACCTATATATCCAACAGCTGCTGCTGAACATTTCCGTCACGTGCCAGTTTTTCGGCCTTTTCTTCTGCCTTGGCGATTTCACGAACGCGGCGTACATATGATCCGGTCCCGAGTGGGATTAAACGACCAACGATTAAGTTTTCGTTTACCCCCTGAAGCTTATCAGTCGCCCCGCTAATCGCGGCGTCAACCAATACCTTGGTCGTCTGTTGGAACGATGCGTTGGATATAAACGAACGCGATGTTAGCGATGCGCGCGTTAATCCGACCAATACCTGTGACGCCTCTGCTACGCGGCCACCATCATGGGCGACGCGTGCGTTTTCTTCTTCAAAATCAACGCGATCTACGACCTGGCCCATTAAGAAGCCCGTATCACCCGGATTCGAGATCTCAACACGACGGGTCATTTCACGGATAACGATTTCCAGATGCTTATCGTTTATAATCGCACCCTGAAGGCGGTATACCTGCTGAATCTGTTCAACCATAAACGTGGTCAGTGCCTTCTGGCCAAGGATACGCAAGATATCCTGTGGGACAGGTTCACCGTCAACCAGTTTTTCAGCCTTTTTAACAGTATCTCCGCTGCGAACCAGCAGGTTTGTACCCTTTGGTACGGCATACTCAACCGGGGCTGTGCCATCATCTGGTTCAATACGGATAATGATTTTGGACTTTGCATCCTCAAGCTCAACCGTACCGTCAATTTCCGCCAATAACGCCGGGTTTGCAGGACGACGAACCTCAAGCAATTCATTAACACGCGGCAGACCACCGGTAATATCGCTGGTACGTTTCGTTTGAACCGGAATACGCGCCAAAATATCACCCGCTGCAACTGTTGCGCCGTTTGAAACATTCAAAACAGAATAAATCGGCAACAGGTATTCGGCAATTTTCTTGCCCCCAAGTGATATTACATTACCCTTTTCGTCAACCAATGTAACCGCCGGTTTTAACGCCTTTTTGGTGTTTGTTTTCCAGTTAATAACCTTGCGCGATACGATACCGGTCATTGAATCAACTTCTTCTTGGTATGATACGTTTTCAACCAAGTCGTTAAATTGAACGATACCATCTTTCTCGGCGATGATTGTGTTGGAATACGGATCCCATTCTACGACCTTTGCGCCTTTTTCAACAGTATCCCCGTCGTTTACGATTAACATTGACGCATACGGCAGATTGGTTGTAAACAGCTTCTCGCCTTTCTCGTCAACAATGGATAATTCACCATTACGCGACAGAACAACTACGCGCCCTGCGGAATTCTTAATCGTATTTACGCCCGATAGTTTAACTTTACCGGCAACCGGAACTTCAACAAAGTGACTTTCTGCGCCACCGGCCGCAATACCACCGATATGGAACGTACGCAGCGTTAGCTGAGTTCCAGGTTCACCAATAGATTGACCGGCAACGACACCGACCGCTTCGCCGACATGAACCAGCGCATTACGCGATAAATCCATACCATAGCATTTTGCACACAAACCATCACTGCAGCACGTCAGAACACTGCGGACGTCAACACTCGGCAGACCGGATTCTGTAATTTTCTTTGCTGCGGCTTTGGTAATTAATTCGCCCGCCGGAACGATAACTTCCTTTGAAATCGGGTGAATAATATCGTGGGCTGCGGTACGGCCTAAAACAACATCCCCTAATGCAACTGACAGCGTTGATCCCTGGTATACAGGCTTTGCTGTAATGTATTCAGTTGTTCCACAATCGTTTTCGGTAATAACCGTATTCTGGGCCAATTCAACCAAGCGGCGGGTTAGATACCCTGCCTCGGCCGTTTTTAGCGCAGTATCCGACATACCTTTACGTGCACCGTGGGTAGATGTAAAGTATTCCGACATGGTTAAGCCTTCTTTAAAGCTTGATATAATCGGAACTTCAATAATAGATCCGTCCGGTTTTGACATCATACCACGCATACCGGATAGCTGCTGAATCTGACGCTTTGATCCACGCGCCCCCGATAGTGCCATCATCAGAACAGAATTCCAATTATCACCTTCGGTTTTACCCAGCGCAGAATACGCTAAATCCGCCAGTTTATCGGTTGTTTTCTGCCACAGGTCAATCAGTTTATTATGACGTTCGCCGCCTGATAGCAAACCGTTTTGATACTGCTGTTCAATCTCTTCGGCCGCTTTTTCGGTCTCGGCGATCATCTCTTTCTTTTCTTCTGGGATAACGATATCGTCAAATCCGATTGAAATACCACTCCGGGCCGCCTGTTCAAAGCCTGTATTCTTTAGCGCATCGGCCAGCAGAATTGTTTCTTTGTCCCCGCAACGTTCATATGTTGTGGCCAACAGAGCCTTAATTTCGTTAACCGGCATAACCTTGTTAACCAGATCAAAGGGCATATTGTCGCATTTCGGCAACAGTTCACCTAGGATCATACGCCCGGCGGTTGTTTTATATGTTTTACCATTAATACGTGCAACGATTGGTGAATGCAGTGTAATGGTATTATTTTCCAGCGCTAACTGTACTTCGTCCATATTGGCAAAGCGCGGTGATTTTTCAGTATGTTCGCCATTTATCAGCGAGATATAATATACCCCTAATACCATGTCCTGGGATGGAACGATCATAGGTTCACCGTTCGCCGGCGACAATACGTTATTTGACGATAACATTAACGTACGCGCTTCTAGCTGTGCCTCTAATGAAATCGGAACGTGAACAGACATCTGGTCACCGTCAAAGTCAGCATTAAATCCTTTACATACCAACGGGTGCAGGCGGATTGCCTTGCCTTCTATTAAAACGGGTTCGAACGCCAGCATAGACAGTCGGTGCAATGACGGCGCACGGTTTAATAATACCGGATGTTCGTGAATAACCTTTTCCAGGATTTCCCAAACGATATCTTCGCCGTTTTCAACCATTTTACGGGCTGTTTTTAAAGTATTTGCATAATCCCCCGCCAACAGACGTGCGAAAACAAACGGTTTAAACAGCTCTAATGCCATTGTTTTTGGCAGCCCGACCTGATGCAATTTCAGTGTCGGCCCCGATACAATTACACTACGCCCGGAATAATCAACACGTTTACCAAGCATGTTCATACGGAAACGTCCCGATTTACCACGCAGTGAATCCGACAAAGACTTCAGCGGGCGACGATTTTGTGAAACCATCGGGCGCGCTTTGTGACCGTTATCAAATAACGAATCTACGGCTTCTTGCAGCATGCGTTTTTCATTACGGACGATAATATCCGGGGCATGCATTTCCATAAATCTTTTTAAACGGTTATTACGGATAATAACGCGACGATATAAATCATTTAAATCCGACGCGGCAACGTGTCCGGCATCCAATGTAACCAACGGGCGCATATCTGGCGGGATAACCGGTAAAATATCCGGCAACATCCACGCAGGATCAGTTTTAGAATCCAAGAATGCCTCAACCAGCTTTAATTGCTTAATCAACGCTTTGCGTTTTGCCTCGGATTTAGTATCGGCCAGCTCTGCCCGCAGACGTGTGCGTTCATCGCCCATATCCAGATTAGAGATTATGCTACGAACCCCTTCGGCCCCGATACCTACGCGGAATGCGTCTGCGCCGAATTCTTCAACGGCGCTTTGGTATTCGTCTTCGCTAATAACATCGTATTGTTTTAAGCTGGTCAGCCCCGGTTCAATAACAATATACGCATCGTATGATATAACCTGTTCCAGTTTTTTCTGGGGCAGATTATTTAACAGTGTTGCAATCTTACCTTCGCGCAGAAACCATGTATGGGCAACCGGCATGGCCAGTTTAATGTGTCCCATACGTTCGCGACGAACGCCGGATGGTCCAACCTCTACGCCGCAGCGTTCACAAACAACACCACGGAATTTAATTCTTTTATATTTTCCACACGCGCATTCATAATCTTTTACCGGACCGAAAATCTGCTGACAGAACAACCCTTCCGCTTCTGGTTTTAATGAATGATAGTTAATAGTTTCGGGCTTTTTAACCTCGCCATGTGACCACGATAGAATTTCTTCTGGTGATGCAATGGTAATACGCAGTGCGTCAAACTGTTCTTTTGTTTCAATTTGTCCGAATATCTTCTGCAACATATTGGTCATATATTTTGCTCCTTTTAAGTCGCTAAAAGTGCCATGTAGCAGCGTGCCGGGTAAAATCCCGGCAGTGCCACCGCTGCCACATTAATCCATTTTCTTAGGTGTCATTGCCAAACCTAAACCGCGCAATTCACGTACGAATACGTTAAATGCCTCAGGTGTACCGGTCTGAATATCATTGCTGCCGGAAATGATGGATTCATACATCTTTGTTCGGCCAACAATATCATCCGATTTTACCGTTAACATTTCACGCAGCAGGTGGGCTGCCCCGTGTGCTTCCAGTGCCCAAACTTCCATTTCACCTAAGCGTTGACCACCCATATGGGCCTTACCGGATAACGGCTGCTGGGTTACCAGAGAATAGTTACCGATTGAACGCGCGTGAATCTTTTCATCAACAAAGTGATGCAGTTTCAGCATGTACATAACACCAACGGTTACCGGACGTGCAAATTTTTCACCCGTCATACCGTCATAAAGGTCGAACTGACCCGTTTCCGGTAATTTCGCCAATTTCAACATACGGCGAATATCCTCGGGCGTTGCCCCGTCAAATGTTGGGGTTGCCATCGGGACACCGTCGCGTAATAGCGCGGCCTCGGCACGAACATCTGTATCGGTCATTTTTTCCAGTTTTTCAGCAACATCTTTGCCGTAAACCTTGCCCATGACTGTACGCAGGTCATCCGTTACAGCACGTTTTTGCTTAACCTCTTCCAGGACTGCGCCGATCTGTGCACCCAATGTGCGCGCCGCCATACCCAGGTGGGTTTCCAAAATCTGACCGATATTCATACGTGACGGCACACCCAACGGATTTAATACTAAATCAACCGGTGTTCCATCGGCCAAGTGCGGCATATCTTCAACCGGGACAACCTTGGATACAATACCCTTGTT
>CALDAH010000008.1 GCA_937903135.1 uncultured Alphaproteobacteria bacterium
CCTTGCGCGGTGCAGCTTTTTACTGGATAGTGGCATTAATCTCTCCGTATTAAATGAAAAAAGCCCCGCAGTATATGCGGGGGAAAATAAAAAAATGTCCCATTCCGGGACGCATGTGTTATTAATCTTATTATATCAAATTTTACAGAAAAAATCAATAGTCTATATTGATAACAAAGCTTGCAAACGGTTAATAATTATCTTAGAATATTACATATTATGAAATTTAAAACAGTTTTACGTATTTTTCTGAATATTATATTTTGGGGCTTTACCGCCGCCGTTGCTGCGCTGGCCGGGCTGATTTTGATTTATGGTAATGACCTGCCGGATTATAAAAAGCTGGCGACATACGCGCCGCCGGTTGCAACGCGACTGTATGCGTCCGATGGATCGCTGTTAATTGAATATGCCGAAGAACGACGTGTTTTTATTGACTTTGCCGATATCCCGCCACAGTTAGTAAATGCATTTATCGCGGCCGAGGATCAGAATTTCTGGACGCACCCGGGCGTGGATGTCCAAGGGATTATTCGCGCGGCGGCAAATAATGTAATGCGGGTTATTGGATTTAATACTCATTTTTCCGGTGCGTCAACAATTACGCAACAGGTTGCAAAGAATTTCTTTTTAACGTCGGAACGCACCATATCACGTAAAATAAAAGAAGCGATTTTAGCCCTGCGTCTGGAACGTGCATTTTCAAAGCAGCATATTATGACGCTTTATCTAAACCAGATATTTTTAGGTGCGCGCGCATATGGTATCGGGTCGGCGTCGTTGATGTATTTTAATAAACCGGTATCGGATTTAACGCTGTCCGAATGCGCGTTTTTAGCGTCCCTGCCCAAGGCGCCGAATAACCGTGATCGCGCGGTTCAGCGTCGTAATTACGTTCTGCGTCGTATGGCCGAAGAAGGTTTTATCTCCGCCGATCAGGCACGTGCCGCCGCGGCCGAAGATTTAAATATTAACAGTGGATTTACCGCCCAGATGGAAGCGGATTTCCAATACTTTGCCGAAGATGTTCGCCGCGAGCTGTTAAATCAGCTTGGGCGCGAAACGCTATATAACCAGGGGCTGTATATTAAAACCACAATCGTGCCGGAATTGCAACGTGCGGCCGCCGCGGCATTGAACAAAGAACTTGATCGCTATAACGCCGGGCGCACCGATAAGCTCCAGGGGGCGATTATCGCGATGAATCCACATACCGGTCGCGTGTTGGCGATGACGGGCGGGCGCAGTTTTTCAGAAAGCTCGTTTAATCGCGCAACCCAGGCCATGCGTCAGATCGGCAGTACGATAAAGCCGTTCGTTTATCTCGCGGCATTGGAACGTGGTATGTCGCCCCAGGCGATATTATCGGATACCCCCGTGGTCGGATGGCGCGAAAATAATAGATTATGGAAGCCTGAAAATTATGATAAAAAGTTTATGGGGGATGTCCCTTTGCGCCTGTCGCTGGAAACATCGCGAAACGTCCCGACCGTACGTTTGGTCGAACAGATCGGCGTTGCCCCGGCGATAGAGGCCGCACAGCGATTTGGCGTTTATCCCGAAGATATGAAAAACATGAATCTGTCAATGGCATTGGGATCGGGGGAAACGACGCTGGAACGACTGGTCCTGGGATATTCGGCATTTGTTAATGGCGGACATGCAATACGGCCGGTATTGGTGGACTATATAGAGGATCGCTATGGCCGCGTAATTGGTGGTGATGCGACAAGTATTGTCCCATGGGATGATGATATGCTGCCGCCGGTTCGCATGGCGGAATCCGAACCGTTATCGGATGCGCAGAGTTTGTATCAGATGGTATCAATTTTGCAGGGGGCGGTTGAACGCGGTACGGGTAAACAGGCGCGCGTTCCCGGGCATACAATCGCAGGCAAGACCGGGACAACCAACGACGTAAAGGATATATGGTTTATCGGTTTTTCAAAAGATATTATCGCGGGTGTTTATCTTGGATATGATACGCCAAAACCGCTTGGGCGCGGTGCGGGCAGTCATATGGCCGCGCGCGTATTCGCAGATTTTATGAAGACGGCACTGGCGGATGAAAAAAATCAACCGTTCCCTGTCCCTGATGGTATGACGTTTATGCGCGTTAACCGTCGCAGCGGGGCCGCGGCCGCCGATGACCCGACCGGAATGATTATAACCGAGGCATTTAAACCCGGCCAATCACCAAATCCTGCCCCGCAAAAGGTAAAAGCATCCGGTAACCCGGTCGTAGGTGGCGTATTTTAATATACAATAATTTAAAATTATGATATAATAAGTCCCCGAAAGGGGGCTTTTGTTATGAAAAAATTATTGCTTTTGGTTATGCTGACATCTGTGCTCGGGGCGTGTAATAAACAGGACGAAGATTTATTTATCCGTCAATGCGGGGACTATACCGTTGAAATGGATTTCTCGGATGATGGTAGTTATATGAATGCCGATATTAACGGCGACGAGGTTATATTGGAACGCGTAATATCTGCGTCCGGGGCAAAATATTCCGGCGTATTAAATGATACTAATATCGTTATGTGGGGCAAAGGCGACGAATGGACCATGCTGCTTGATGATGATATGATTATATCATGTGTCGCAGAATAATTTATAAACATAGGGGCGAATAAATGCTAACTGATTTCTTTTTATCCCGCGGTGTAACGTTTTTTGCCAGCGGTTGGATGCAATTTGCTGCGGCATTCGGGCTGGCCTTTGTTATTATGATGCTATTCGGGCGGCCGTTTATTTCTGTTATGCGTCAATGGCAAAAAAAGGGACAGCCGATAAGTGAAAATGTCCCTAAATCCCATCGTGAAAAAACCGGGACGCCGACCATGGGCGGAATATTAATTGTTTTGGCGATTTTAATCCCAAGTGTTTTGTTTATGCCGGTAAATAACCCGACCGGGTGGATTGCGCTGCTATCGCTGGTGTTATTTGCAATGCTTGGCTTTGCCGATGATTATAAAAAGGTTACGTCCCAGTCTAAAAAGGCGTCAAATGGCCTCTCGCCGCGGCTGCGACTGATAATAGAGGGTGTGTTTGTTGTTATTTTAGCATACCTGATAAATCAAACCATGCCGCCGTATATCCCAGAGCTGTCGTTGGCACTGCCGTTCGGGATAATTTTACCGTTGGGAATTTTTTATTACGTATTTGCGTATTTTGTAATCTGTGGTGCGGCAAATGCAACAAATATTACCGATGGCCTGGATGGAATGCTGGCAAAGCTATATCTGCCGGTATTAATTGTATTGGTTGTTGCCCTATATGGTGCGACGCGCATCGGTTTTATGGATACGGTTATGTTCCTGCCCGCGGCCAGTGGGCTCTATGCGGTATTAGGGGCGGCATTCGGCGCGGTTCTGGGATTTTTATGGTATAACAGTAAACCTGCCGCGATATTTATGGGCGACGTTGGATCGCTGGCACTGGGCGGTTTTATGGGAACTGTCGCGATGCTGTTAAAATCCGAGATTATAATGGGAATCGCGGCCGCGATGATGGTGCTAATTCTGCTATCGTCGTTTATTCAGACAATGTTCTTTAAGGCGTCGCGTAAAATCACAGGGACGGGCCGCCGGGTATTTTTACGTGCCCCGCTGCACCACCATTTTGAAGAGCTGGGCTGGACCGAGACTAAGATCGTAGAGAGATTTTTTATAATCTCTATACTGTTTTCAGGACTGGCGTTGGTATTGTTAAAGTTCGCATAAAATATATCCCGGGGGATTTCCCCGGGATAATTTTTTTATCAATATATTTTTCAAAAAAAGATGGTATAATATCACCGTTATGTTTATACGAAGAAGCGAAGAAAGCAAATTAACCAATTGGTATTTTCAAATAGACCGGCGGCTGCTGGGATATTTACTGGTTTTAATCTGTGTCGGTATGGTATGCGTTGTATCCGCCGGATCTGTTCAGGCACTGCGCAAGGGCTGGGACTGGTACTATTTCCTGGTTCGTATGCTGCCGTTTTATATCGTTGGTATTGCATCGCTGTTTATCGCAAGTGCGCTGAATAAAAAATTAGTTATTTTAATCGCGATATTAAACCTGGTTATGTGTTTCCCGCTTTTACTGCTAACCGTTATTATCCCACAGGCACACCACGGGTCTGCGCGCTGGGTAACACTTGCCGGGGTACAGCTAATGCCCGCCGATATTATGAAGCCCGGATTTGTTATTATGACGGCGTGGTTCTTAACAAAAATGAAAGAAAAATTCGGCGAAGATATTTTTACAAGTAAACAGGCCTGGCGTTTCCAAGCACTTAGCTGGTGGCCATACCTCGGACTGTTTTTAGTTACCCTGGCGGTATTATTCAGTCAGCCGGATATCGGGACGTCTATTCTGTATTTTTCGGTATTTGGGATTATGCTGTTTATGGCGGGACTGCCGCGGATAATATGCTTTGCACTGGGCGGGATTTTGGGACTTGGCGCTGTGGCGGCGTTTATTGTAAAGCCACACGTTCACCGGCGTGTTATGGACTTTTTATTCGCGCCACTTGACCCGCAGACCCAGGTCGGGTATTCCGTTAGTGCAATTCGTCAGGGCGGACTGTTCGGAATGGGCGACGAAGCATTTGCCAAAGAACACCTGCCCGATGCCCATACGGATTTTATTTATGCTGCAATCGCCGAAGATTTCGGGGCAATTGTTGCATGTATGTTGCTGGTATTGCTGGTATTGGTTTTAAAACGTTTAACAACCGATGCACTGCGCGCCCGCGACCCGTTTGTTTTTTATGCAACCGGTGGCGCGGCGGCATTATTCGGCGTGCAGATTTGTATTAATCTGGCCACGACGCTGCATATTATGCCGCCAAAGGGCATGACACTGCCGTTTATATCATCAGGGGGCAGTTCGTTTTTAGGTTTTTGTCTGTTATTCGGTATGATATTGGCCATCGTACGCGAGGATAAATGGAAATAAGCAAAAGGGGCGGATTTATGAAAATTTGGATTGCAACCGGCGGAACAGGGGGGCACGTTTTCCCGGCATTAAGTGTCGCCGATGAATTGGTAAAACGCGGACATCGGGTTACTATATCATGTGACGGCCGCGTAAAAAAAATGGTATCCGACGGTCGTCCACGCGGGGCGGCAATGGCGCATATATGGGCATCCGGCGTCGGGGCCAAGAGTCGTATAAACCAAATCTGGGCGTTATTTAAAATCGCGGTATCGGCGGCGGCGCTGGTATTGCGTTTTATGGTTTTCCGCCCCGATCGCGTTGTGGCATTTGGCGGATATGCATCTGTGCCGGCGGTTTTTGCCGCGCATCTGTGGCGTGTGCCGACATTTTTACACGAACAGAACGCAGCAATCGGGCGCGCGAATAAATTCGCAATGCGCTGGGTAAAAACATTAATGACAAGCTTTCCTGCCGTATCTGGCGTGCCGAAAAATTCTGTGGCGCGGGTAATATATACCGGACTGCCGGTTCGTCATGAATTCTTAGACCTGGCGGGATCGCCCGTGCCGGGGAAAAATAAATTGCTGGTAACGGGAGGGTCACTCGGGGCGCAGATCCTTGATGATGTTGTTCCGGCCGCATTGGTTCAGATTAAAAATAAAAAGATTTTTGTTACCCACCAGACGCGTCCGGAAAACGTCGCCCGGCTGCAGAAGTTTTATGCCGATAATAAGATTCATGCAAACGTTTTGTCGTTTATTCATGATATGGCCGGAACAATCGCCGGGGCGGATCTGGTTATCGGGCGCAGCGGTGCCAGCACGGTCATAGAGCTGGAAACAATCGGGCGCGGCGCGATATTAGTTCCACTTGGGATAAATCCAGATCAGGCGGCAAATGCGGCCAGCTTTGCCAAGCGTGGCGGGGGATTCGCCGTCCCGCAGGATAAGTTTACGCCAAAATGGCTGGCGGCGACGCTGGGGGAATTATTTGATAACCCCGCACGGCTGGTACGGATGGCGGAAAAATCAACCGTTGCAAATAACGCCGTTGAATTAATCTGTGACTATGTAACAAAATAATCCCGGGTGCATTTTTCTGCTTGCTTGCGATTCGTCATTTGTTCTATGATGGAATCGGAAGGAAAGGAACATGCGTCGTATTTCTGTTTCTGTATTAACGATTTTTATCGCATTGCCGGCATTTGCAAACGCGCGTCTGCCGGTTGTTAACGTTGCCGCGGGCAGTGTATCGGCCCGGGCCGCATTCGGTGTTTCGGACGTCGCCGCGCCACGGGAAAAACAAAATAACGTCGCCGTGGTCGCTGCTACTAAACCAAAACCGACCGATGTTCCGGCATCAAAAACAGCTAAAAAAACAGTTGTCGCACGCAGCGGGAAAAAAGCCGCCAATGTGGGTGTAAAAAAATCATCCGCCGACAGCGGGGAACAGATTATCGCCGCTGCGGATGTTTTATCGCCGCGTCGGCCAAGTGCTGATCTGTGGGCGAAAAACGATACGCCACTGCGTTTGCCCCAGCCCGATGAGTTTTCGGTAATCCGGGCCGATTATGATTTACCAGAAGAGGATTTAAACGCCGGGCCGATTGCGCCGCAGAAAACTGTTGTTGCGCGCGCCGCGGTAAAAAGCGCACCTGCGCCGGCCGCACCCACCGATACGCCGATGGCAGAGATAGATACCCAGATCGCACGTTTGGTTGAACTGCAGCGTCGCGCCGATGAAAGTGTTCGCAGTGCGCCGGTTGCGCGGGTCGCCGAACGTGATGTCGCGCCGATGCCTGTTGTGGCGAAAAATAATAATATCGCGCCCGCACCGGTCGCGGCGGTGGATAATCCCGAACCGGTAAGGGTTAGTCGCATGGTTGTCCCGATGGAATCGGATGTGGTTGTGCGCAGTGTTGAAAAAAATGCATCACCGCGTATTACGGCCGTTCGCGACGATATGACAAAGATGAACCCGGCCGAGCTGCGCAAGGCGTTTCGTAAAACATTTTTATCCGAAAATAAACATTTATCCACGTTCCAGATTGATGATCGCTTTGACGTGGCCAGTGATATGACAACCAATGCCGAAGGGTTTACGGCAAAACGCGATTTGTCCGAGGCCGGTGGAATTCGCCCGCTGGAGATTAAAATACGATTCCGTAATGATGATTCTGCGCTGTCGCGTGAAAATTATAATCTGTTAAGTGAATATGCCGCAATAGTGGTAAGCAACCCAAAACGTGCGATTCAGATCGCGATCCCGCAAAGTGTTGCCCGTAATATGGACGAACGAAAATTGGCCGCACGGCGACTGGCACTGGTTGAACAGGTTTTACGCGATACGGGCGTATCGGAACAGCGAATATTGCCGGTATTATCCGCGCGTGATGACGATGGATTTGTTCTGCGGGTTATATCCAGTGACCAGTATGAAACATTAACGCGCAAGCAGCGAGATATGTTCGGTGATACCGTTAGCAAAAAGACGTATAAAAGCATGTCTTGGTAATTATGTATTTGTTTCGTAATCCACTGCGTTATATTGTTGAATTTTTATTCCCGCCGGCATGCCCGCTTTGTGGTGCGCCGGTTGATTCCCACGGTGATTTATGTATTGATTGCTGGACAGCGTTTAATTGGATTGACGGAACAAAATGCCGGCACTGTGGTTATCCGTTTATGAACGAATATGATGACGCCCCGTTATGCCCGATGTGTGCGGCAGGTAAATGCGAAATGGATCTTATTCGCAGTGCATGCGTTTATGACGATGCATCGCGCGCGGCAATGCTGCCGTTTAAACATTGTGGAAAAATAAATTATTATCGTTTTATGGCCCGGTCAATGATCTGGGCACTGCGTGATGCGGATATTTCACCGGATTTGGTAATGCCTGTGCCACTCGCTAATCGCAGATTATGTCATCGTGGTTATAATCAGGCGGCATTACTGGCGCGTCCAATTGCCGCGGCGTTCGGTATACCGATTGATGTGGACAGTATCGGCCGAGAATTCCGCCCCGATATGGGACATAAAACCCCGCAGCAGAGAGCTGAAAATATTCATAACGTTTTTAGCGTTCGCTGCCCGGATAAAATTCGTGGCCGAAAGATTTTATTAGTTGACGATGTAATGACGAGTGGCGCAACGCTATACGAACTGCGTCGCGTATTAATGCGGGCCGGCGCGGCCGAGGTATATGGCGTAACATTTTGTCGTGTTGCACGCGTGGTGTATAAATAAAAAATCATTATCGCAATATTGCCCTGATTTATTATTTGCGATGGCTGGGAATATTAAATTACAGATGGATTTTTTATGTTTATATGCACGCTTGAATTTTGATTTTATTCTGCTAGGATTTATGGGTATAATAAAAGGGATTACTGTGAAAAGATATTTTTTCGCCGCATTGGCGTTTTTATGTGGGATATCTGCGGCAAATGCATCACTGCCGTATGTTGGAATGTATCAAACGATTGACGATGTATCCGGGCAGCCGAAGTCTATTGTGGCGTTATATGAATATACGGACGGGGACGATACAGAACTGGCCGGGCGTATTGTTGCAATCTATGGCGCGGATGGTGCGGTGATAACTTCGTCGGATAAATCTAAATATATCGGTATGGATATAATCTGGGATATGGAATGGGATTTGGATGATAATAAATACGAAGATGGTAAAATAATGGACCCGACATCGGGCAAGGTATATTCGTCGGTTATATGGCAGGATCGGCCGGGGGAATTAAATGTACGCGGGAAAATCGGCCCGTTCGGTCGTACGCAGAAATGGAATCATTTAACGGGTACTGCACTGCCGGGTGAATTAAATAAAATAAATACAGAAAACTGGAAACCTGCGACGGGGAAATAAGAAATGAATATTGAACTGGGAAAAAATATTAACGCGCGCGAAATTGAATCCAGAATTCAGGAATTCTGGGATAATAACAATTTCTGGGACAATGACGTAAAATCGGATAAGCCGCCGTTTTGTGTTATGATGCCGCCCCCGAATGTTACAGGGAATCTGCATATGGGGCATGCACTGGATAATGTTTTAACGGATATTATTTGCCGATATAAACGTATGTGCGGGTATGATGTTTTATGGCAACCGGGAACGGATCATGCGTCAATTGCAACCCAGTTATTGGTCGAACGCGATCTGTCCCGCAGGGGGATTAATCCGCGATCTAAAACCCGCGACGAGTTATTAGAAATCGCCTGGGCGTGGAAGGCGGAAAAGGGCGGTCAGATTATGCACCAGCTGCATACATTGGGCGTAACGCCGGTATGGGGGCGTGAACGCTTTACGATGGATGATGGCCTGTCGCGCGCGGTAACAAAGCTGTTTGTAAAATTATATAACGAAGGGCTGATATATCGTGCCCGGCGTCTGGTTAATTGGTGTCCGAAGCAGCAGACGTCTATTTCGGATTTAGAGGTTGAGATTCGCGAAGAAAAGGGAAAGTTTTATTATTTTAAATACCCTTTATCCGACGGCGGTGATATAGAGATCGCCACAACCCGGCCCGAGACTTTATTTGGCGACCAGGCAATTGCCGTACACCCGGATAACGAACGGTTAAAGCATTTAATCGGGCGCACGGCGATAATACCGCTAACGCATATTCAGATACCGATTATCGCGGATGTTCATGCCGACCCGGAAAAGGGTACGGGCGCGGTTAAGATTACGCCCGCGCACGACAAAGATGACTGGGCCGTCGGCCAACGTCATAATTTAACCGCGCTGTGCGTTTTAACCAATGACGCTAAAATGGCCGATATTCCGCAAGTACCTGAAAAGTATCGCGGTATGGATCGCTTTGCGGCACGTGCGGCGATTATTGCCGATATTGATGCGGCAGGGCTGTTAACCCGGGTTGAGGATAAAACAATTCCAACGCCGTATTCCGAACGTGGCGGCGTGGTTATTGAATATATGGTTCGCGACGAATGGTTCGTTAATGTAAAACCATTGGCCGAAAAGGCCGTCGCCGCGGTTGAAGCTGGGAAAACAAAGTTTATGCCCGAACACCGCTATAACCTGTTTATGGCGTGGATGCGCGATATTCACGAATGGTCAATATCACGTCAGCTGTGGTGGGGGCATCATATACCGGCATGGTATGATGAAAACGGAAATATATATGTCGCTGAAAACGAAGCGGCGGCCAAGGCTTTGGCCGGCGGGGCGTCGCTGGTTCAGGAACAGGCGTGTTTGGATACGTGGTTCTCGTCCGCGCTGTGGCCGTTTTCAACACTGGGCTGGCCCGATAAAACGTGCGAACTGGAAAAATATTACCCGACTAATTTATTATATACCGGTGCGGATATTATATTCTTTTGGGTGGCCCGAATGATGATGATGGGAATGTACGTTATGAACGACGTCCCGTTTAAAACGGTTAATTTCCACGGACTGGTTCGCGACGCCAAGGGACAGAAAATGTCTAAAACAAAAGGTAACGGGACTGATCCTTTGACCGTCGTTGAAAAATTCGGCGCAGACGCGCTGCGCTATTGGGTTGCAACCGCCCCGATTGGAACGGATATTCGCTATAGCGATGACGAGGTAAAGCGTGGATCACGTCTTTTAACCAAGCTATGGAACGCGGCAAAGTATACGTTAATGAATCTGAATGATTTTGACCCGGCCACGGCCTCGGACGTTCCCGTCGCCGACCGGTTCATAGAAGATCGCTGGGTTTTATCCGAGCTGAATAAAACCATTGCCGATGTTCGTCGCAATCTGGATAAATACGATAACTATAATTCCCGCGCGGCGATTGATACGTTCTTTTATGATATATTCTGTGATCAGTATCTGGAATTTATCAAGGATCGTTTCTGGTCGCCGGAAAAATACAGTGCCGAATCCAAGCTATCGGCCCAGTGGACACTATGGGAGGTATTGCGCAGTGTTATCGGACTGTATGCACCGTTTATACCGTTTATAACCGAAGAGCTGTGGCAGAAAATATATCGCCCGACCGAAGGTGGGGAAACATTGCACTTAACCGCATACCCGGCCGTTCGTGATGAATATAACACCGATGTATCCGATATGCAGATCGCATTGGATTTATTAAAAAATATCCGCGGAATGCGAACCGAGCAAAAGGTTGGAAACGGCGCAAAGCTGGCGTCTTTGACCATTCCGGCCGATACGCCTGCGGCATTGCATGGGGTAATTAAATCGGCTGCCCGCGCGTCCGAGATTAAATTTGGTCCCGGGCTGGATTTTGTTGTCGCCGCGCAACCAAACGGATAACCCGATGAGTGAAAAGTTAATTGAAAAACGCTGCATGCAGGCGTATCAATGTGATCGCTATGGTAATGTTCGGCCGTTAATTTTAATGAATGAACTGCAGGGTATGGCCGATAAACACGCCGAGATACTAGGGTGCGGCCGGACGTATTTAACAGCTAATAACCTGGCCTGGGTTGTAACGCACTATTTGGTTGATATTATTGAAATGCCGACCGAAAACGAAGAGCTGTCGTTTATTACGTGGCCATCGTGTCAGGATGCGCTGCGTGCCACACGTGATTTTGAAATCCACGGTGCGGATGGGCGTCTGATGGTTCGGGCAACGTCACAGTGGATATTAATTGACATGCAGCGTCGTCGCCCGATGCGGTTGGATGAACATCTGCCGAAATGGTTAATAAATCCGGTGCGTGCATGGGAACGCAGTTTTGATAAATTCCCGTCGTTTGTGCCGGAAAAAACGCATGTTATGAAATGCCGTTTTGATGATATTGATGTAAACCAGCATATAAATAACGCAGTATATGCCGTATGGGCAACCGAAAGCGTCGGGTATGTTTATCGTAATCAGCATAAACTGTCGCGAATAGAGTTGAATTTTAAAAAAGAAATCAGCCCAGATTCACCAGAGGTTGCGATTGACGTTGCAATTTCCGGGAACGAAAGTCGCCATACAATACGCATCGGCGATACCGAGCATGCAAGTGTTATATGCACATGGCAGCCGTTATAGTATTATTCCCCCCGGCGTGGGGGAATTTTTATACGGGCATTATATAAAAATCATCTTTCCTGCCGGCAATAGATATGATATAATTGTTAAAAGAATGAAAAAACTTTTAACATGTTTTTTCGCATTAATAATATCTGCCCCGACCGCGTTTGCTGCGGATGGGGTAACTGCCTCGCGCGTGATTCCATCGGCAAAGGATACATCGTCGGGCGATAGTGCGCGCGTCGCGGCCCCGCGAACAACTGTTGCGCGCACCGCCGCGTCGGCCGCATCCGATGGGGGCGGTGCCCCTGCCAATACGGTTCGTGCGGGATCGCGGGTTATAAATCTGGATAATAATACATCCGGCGCATCGGCGTCGCGTGGTCGTGATACCACGAACGCTGCCCAGCGTACGGCGGTTGCATCACGCGGGGCGGCCGGGGCAACATCTGCACGCAGTAATTTAGATGCCACAGTAAATACCGTCGGGCGCAATGCCCGGGTAGAGGCGGCGAGTATAAACAGCAATCCGTCGGTTCGTCGCGCGGGCCTGACGCTGCGGCCATCCACGGCCGAGGTTGGCGGCCGTGCAACAATTGCCGGAACGGGGATGCAGACCGGATCTAATTTAAATCAGGGGACGCGTACGGTTCAATCACGTGCCGCCGCGACGGTTAACGCCGAAACTATTGCCGCGGCCAAGGAACGCTTGGAACAGACGGCCGAGCTGAATAAATCATGTCAGGAACAGTATAACGATTGCATGGATCAGTTCTGTGCTGTTATTGATGCGAACCAGAAACGTTGCAGCTGCAGTGCAAATTTATCTAAATACACCAAGGTAGAAGAGGCCGTAAACGACGCCAATACCCAGTTAAACGAGGTTGCCCAGCGTATTCGCTATGTCGGCCTTTCGGCGGACGAGATACGCGCGATTATGACCGCGACCGAGGCCGAAGAGGCACTAACCGGTGCAACCGATAATACCGAAACGCGCAACATGCTAGACGAGATTGAAAACCTAATCCGTGATCCGTCCAGTGCGACGTCGTATGCGGCGGATCCATATAACGGTCTGGATCTGGATTTGGATTTTTCATCCGATAGCGGTGATATATTTAACCTGGATTTCTTGAATACAAACTCGTCGTCAAGTTTTTCAAATCTGCGCGGGGCCGAGCTTTATAACGCGGCCAAGAAACGCTGCAATACCGTATTAAATCAGTGTAAAAGTGCCGGTGCAACGCCACAGCAGATCACGGGTAATTATGATTTAGCAATTGATAAGGATTGTATCGCGTACGAGCAGGGCCTATCTAAAATGAACGAAACATTGGTATCCAATGTTCGCAGTGCAAATCGCATGCTGCAAAAGGCGCGCTTGGCCGTATTACAGAATAAAAATCAATATGACGCAAAGGGATGCATCGCGGCATTAAATACATGTATGACCGACGAAATGGTATGCGGGGCGGATTATACAAAATGCTTAGACCCGACCAAGATATATATTGATGAAAACGGCAAGGTTGTTCTGGGCCAGAATATTACGAAAATTACGTCGTTTATGGAAGCATATGATAACTCAAAAATAGATTCAGCAAGTCTAGGTACTGCGTATTCTTCGTCTATGACCGCTGATTCCTGTGCGGGCACTGGTAATGACGGTCGTTGTGTTATAAAATATTTATTGCAAAAAATCGGAACACGGCAAAAGGTAACTGACGAAGGGCTGTGCCGCGCCGTTCTGGATAAGTGCCAGCGTTATACATACGACAGCAATGGGAATTACAGCCCGTATAATGACGTTGTTGTAAATTATATTCAGCGGGCAATGGTAAATATCCGTTCCGCCCAGCAAAAGATTATATCCGACTATGCGTCCAGCTGTATGGTTGACGTTGCCGCGTGTTATAACCAGCAGGTAACCCAGGTTAACGCATGGTCGTCATCTGCTAATGCGGCCAGCATCCAGGCGGTAATGCGCGGGGCATGTCGCAACGTGGCGTTAACGTGTGGCTATGCGATCTTTGATGGCCCGCCTGTAATTTCGAACAGCGAAAACACGGTTCAGGGATGCACATACGTAACCCAGGATTGCACGGGGGCGAATAATACCGATGCGTGCCGCAATAATGCATATATCGCGTGTATATCAGATATGTTCTATCAGTCGCTGTTGTGTCCGGAAAATTCAACGTATAACCCCGATGGCACAAAAGTTGATGCGAACGGTACTGCCGCCGGCTGGGTAAATAGCAGATGTAAGTGCCGCGCGGGATATACCGTATGGGGCGGGGCGTGCTTGGTTGATTGCGCCGCCGACGAGACACGTAATAGCTATGGCACATGTCAAAAAAAGGCAGCCGGCAGTAATTAAAAATCCCGCGTAACGCGGGATTTTTTATGATAAAATTTTTTCCATAAACTCGTTATGCTTTTCTAATTCTTCGGCGCGGGGCGGGAATGTGCGTCGCGGAAATCCGTCGCCGATTTTCGGGTGTTTTAACATAGCCTCGTGCTGGGCGGCAAGTGTTTCCTTTATATCCGGGGTCGGGGCGGTATTTTCAAGTTCAATATAAACCTTTGCTAAAATCTCAGAGTCAATTAATGCCCCGTGCGCATCTGCACGCGCGGTAAGTGATATCCCGTACCATTTTGCCAGCGCATCCAGGGTATAGCTTTTTGGGCCAAATACACGATTGCGTGCGATAATTAACGAATCCAGCTGCTGGGATCGCGGAATCTGCGGCAGCCCAAGCATTGACAGCTCATGATTAATAAACGGAAAGTCAAAGTCTACGCCATTATGGGCAACGACCGGACTGTCGCCAATAAATTCAATGAAACGCGGCGCAATTTCAGACATTTTCGGTTTATCTTCCAGAAACGCATTAGAGATTTTATGAACCATATATGTCTCGGGCGGAATAATTTTCCCTTCCGGGTTAATATATTCGTGGAACGAGTTTTCTGTTATTTTCCCGTCAATAATCTCAACCGCGCCGATTTCAATGCATCGGTCGCCCCGCAGATATTCAAACCCAGTCGTTTCAATGTCAAAACAGATAATTCGTGTCATATTAATCTCGCATAAAATATAGTTTTTATTATTTAACTTTGTGTATTATAATGAATACATGAATTTAATGCTAGAAAATCTTAATCCCGAACAGAGATTAGCTGTCGAGACCACCGAAGGCCCATTATTGGTTTTATCCGGCGCGGGTACGGGGAAAACACGTGTTTTAACAACGCGCATTGCATATATACTAAACTCTGGCCTGGCGCTGCCGTGGCAGGTTTTGGCACTGACATTTACAAACAAGGCGGCAAATGAAATGAAATCGCGTATTGCGTCGTTTGCCGCGGATCGCGATGACTGGTATGCGGCCGATTTATGGGCGGGGACGTTTCATTCGGTATGTTTGCGAATCCTGCGGGCAAATGCCGATCGTGCGGGACTGCGTCGTGATTTTTTAATATATGGCGAAGATGATCAAAAGGCCGTTATAAAATCAATTATCGCAACGCGCGGCGGCAGTACAAAAACGCCCGGCGATTATATGGAACAGTTTTCCACGATCAAGGACAAGGGCCTGGTCGCGCTGCAAAATACCGATCCCGTATATTTGGCGTATAACGCAGAACTCGCGCGATTAAACGCCGTAGACTTCGGGGATATTATATTAAAGGTATTGGATTTATTTAACAATAACCCTGATGTTTTAGAACGATATCAAAAACAGTTTAAATATATTTTGGTTGACGAGTTCCAGGATACCAACAACGCCCAGATGCAGTTTTTAGAGATGCTAACGCGCGGGCGTGAATACCCGAATATCTGCTGTGTTGGTGATGACGATCAGTCTATTTATTCATGGCGCGGGGCCGAGATTGCGCATATTCTGAACTTTGATAAAACCTTTAACGATGCGCAGATAATTCGTCTGGAAACAAATTACCGCAGTACGTCAAATATACTTGGCGCGGCAAATTCATTAATTCGCCATAATCAGGGCCGTTTAGGCAAAGATCTGCGCGCGGCGGCCGATAACGGCACGGGCGAACCGGTTTATGTTTTAACCGTCCCGGGCGACCACGACGAGGCGCGCGTAATCGCCGATGCAATACTGCGTGACGGGGATGCGTTTAGTAAATTCGCCGTATTAATTCGCGCCGGATCACTATCGCGATTATTAGAAGAAGAATTCGGCCGCCGCGGGATACCATTTCGCTTAATCGGCGCGACTAAGTTCTATGACCGGATGGAAATTCGCGACGCGATCGCATATATTCGTTTATTGGTATATCCGTTTGACGATATATCTTTTTTGCGGGTAATTGCAAAACCGCGTCGTGGTTTCGGCCCGGCAGCGATTGAAAAGATGCGCAGCGCAGGCGATAATTTAATGGCCGGGATGCGCAGTGCTGAATTCTCGGCGAAGCTGCGCGCCACCGCGGACGAGTTTTTATCCGCATTTGATTTTGATTGGCAAAATATGACCCCGCGTGATGCCGCCCAAAATTTATTAAACAGGGCCGGTTATATAAAAATGTGGGAACAATCCAAGGATGCCGAT
This sequence comes from uncultured Alphaproteobacteria bacterium, assembly GCA_937903135.1. Taxonomy (GTDB): domain Bacteria; phylum Pseudomonadota; class Alphaproteobacteria; order Rs-D84; family Rs-D84; genus Enterousia. The sequence goes on from CALDAH010000008.1 coordinate 16,525, forward strand.
GCCCAGGACAGATTGGCAAATATTCGCGAACTGCTAAACAGCGTTGTTGCGAAATACGAAACCTTGGCCGAATTTTTAGAACAGGCCGCGCTGATGATGACCGATGACAATGATACGGACGTGGCCGGCGGGAATAATAACACGGTCAGTGTTATGACAATTCATGCGGCAAAGGGACTGGAGTTTGATACTGTATTTTTACCCGCCTGGGAAGATGGAATTTTCCCGAATGATAAAGCTATATCCGAAGGTGCGCTGGAGGAAGAACGCCGCTTGGCATATGTTGCGATTACGCGTGCGCGCCGGCGTGCAATAATCCTTAATGCTATGTCGCGAATGGTATTCGGGGCACGGCAATATAATTCGCCAAGTCGTTTTATAACCGAAATGGATAATCAATATCTGGATTTCCAGGGCGGCGTATCACAGCGCAGATCGTATTATGCAGATGTCCCGCGTGCGTATGGAAATAATTATCAGCGCGCGTCTGCCCGCGGGCGCATGGCGAATGCCGAACAGAAATGGGTCGGAAAGCTGGTTGCGCACGACGAGCTGGGGCACGGGACAGTTATTGCGGAAAACGGAAATGTTTTAACCGTTGCATTCGGCAGTCGCGGGATGAAAAACGTTATGAAAGAATTTTTAACGCTGATATAGTTTTTTCTATTTTTTCCCATCGCGTATAATTTTTATCCAATCGCGGGCTGTGCTGTATGCCTTTTTCGCCCGGGATGTTATGTCGTCGCCGAATTTATCCCCCAATGATTTATCAACACTCCCGCCGAGGTCGGTGGCAATTTCACCCGCGCGGTTCGCCAGATATGCGACCAGCAGCCCCGTTAGCAGTGTTATCATAAATCCGCTGTTATTAATTGACGGGACATTCCCGGCCAGATCGCCCGACACTGCGCCCGATAAAATCGCCGCACAGACAGCGATTACAATAGACAAGGATACAAAATATATTGCCGCGTTTATAAAACGTTTAATCTGCTCGTCCAGGGAAAATGCACCTAGTTTAAATATTCCCATAAAACCGTTAAATATATCGCCAACGATTCCCTTATATGATGTTTTTCCAATTGTTTCGGCGATCGCGGTAAACGGCAACAACAGGACCGATAAGAATAAATCGGCGATAACCCCGATGGCCATTAATGCAAATTTCCATATATTAATTATAAACACAACAACCATTACCGCCCCGGCCAGAAATGTAAACGCGCTGTGCCCGATGCCGGCAATCATCCATTTAAAACCGGCCATAATCCCGGTATAGAAAAATCCCGACAGGCGTGTCGGCACGCATATTATATCAGCCGCGCTGCGGGCGCTGATTATCATATCCGGCGATGTATGTGTTGCGGCATAATCGCGTATCGCGGCACAGGTATCGGGCAGCTGTGCGCCGGCGCTGGATGTAATGGTATTTAATATTAAATCCGATAGATATGTTCCGATTGAAATAATCGGGCCGGCGATCCACATAAACAACTGTGCCGGGCCAAAGTTAAGTATTATTGTCCATGCCGCGATTTTTATTGTTTTCTTTACGATTGATTCCAGTAGCTTTCGCACATTCCCATCGCCGGTCATCATGTTATATGTTTCCAGCATAATCCAAAAAATATACGACAGAATAATAAATATAATCGCAAAACGCACCAAAGAACTGTCCAGCAGATCGCCAATAAACGACAACGCATTCATAAACGCCAGACCGACGCGTGCCTCTATCGGGACATAGTTATCCGTTAACTGTTCGGGGAATCCTGATTCAAACTGCGTTAAATCATGGCTGATATTTTCCACAACCAATTCCCGGTTATGATCGGTTGCCCATGTGCCGATATCGCTAACGTCGCCCATCGGCATGTTGGTTGCCCCGAACGCAGGTGTAATAATAACCGCGGCCATGGCGGCGATTAAAACCTTTGATAAAAATTTTCGCAGTATATGTGTCAAAATATTATTCCTCGCCGATGGATTTTGATATCTTTTCAAATATTTGTTTTGGCGCGCCCCATATCTTTTTGCCGACGTCATATGTCCATGCGCCGAAGTCAAATTCTTCCTTTGAATCCAATTTTTTATCTTCGCCCGGTATCGGCAGTTTAATTGTCCCGGCCGGCAGTATCGCATCAATTTTCGGCCCAATCGCGTAATAGTACAGTAAAAACAGTCCGATCATAAGTAACAGAAAATCAAAGCCGTTGGATAAAAAGTCAAATGCACCGGGGTATGCGCGTTCAACCGCCGCGCGCTGGGCAGTAAAACAGTTTTTAAATTTGTATTTGTCCATTTCCCCGTCGGCCAATGCGACCTGCTCACATGTTGCAAATACATTCGCAACAGATAATGTTTTGGCATCGGGGTTTGTTAATTTCTGGCCCATTAATGGCGGCATTATCGCGCTGTATCCATCGCGCGGGCCGGGGAAGTATGTATCGGCCGCAAATGAAACGGTTGCGTATAGTATTACGATTTTAAGTGTTATCGCAACAATTCGTACGGCGGATGATACGACCATATTTATCGCTTTTTTAAACAATCCCCCGGCAGCACCCCATATCGGTTCATACGCCGCGGCCGCAAGTAACAGCGGCAGGAAAATTATTACAAATATCAGTTTAAATACGACCGAGAGGATTTGAAAAAATAAATCAAATCCGATAATTAAAAACATTAAAACCAAAACCAGTCCCGCTACCCATGTAAATGCCCCGCCGCCCATATCCATCCATGCATAGTTCATCATGGCAAACCCGCCCGCGGCCCCGGCCAGTGCCACGGTATTTAGATTCCCAATAACGCACATAAACGGTTGTAGAATTGGGTTCAAAACGTCATCTGTGGTTGTATTTAATGCCCCGCATGTTGTCGCATCAGATGTTCCGGATGCCAACATTGCCAATTCGGCCCCGACGAACATTACCGGCCGGATTGTAATATCTGCAACCGTTCGCAGTGCCGTATTCCCGCCAAGCCCGAGTGTCCCCATCATTGCGCCGACGATAAGTATTCGCGCACCCTGACGCCATATCTTGTCAAACCATGCCTTAAATTCCAGTTTCTGTTCCCCGGTCCCGAGTGACGCGGTTTTTTTTGCGGCATCAAATATATATCGGGCGGTATGAATAAATAAAAATATACCGAATCCGATTGCCATTAAAATCCAGAGATTATTTACCAGCGTATCCCAGAACATTTCTGTCGCCCGGCCGATAACCGCGAACAGTTCCGATACATATCGGCATAAAAAACAACCGTTTGTATTTGCGATATCGCCCGCCCCGCCGATAGCATTTAAAAACGCGCCGGTGCTGGAATATGTTAACGCCGCGCCACCGATTGACGATGACATATACCATATGCCGATGCCCAACGCAATTAGCGACATAATAACGCGGACGGCAATCATTATTAGCTTTGCTTTCATTTATTGCCACCCTTGTTATCTGGTTTTTCGCCGCCTGATATTATTGTTTGACCAACGCTTTTCGCGATGTTAATTACAGACCCGGTAAGCTTCATTGCATCATTGGCCAGCTGTTCGCTTAGCTTGTTTTCCTCGGATGCGCCGAATGCGCTAAGTATCATTTTTTTTACCGTCGGGATTTGATCGTATATATAGTTTAAAACATAGACCAAAATAACCGCGCTGCCAAGTGTTAATGCCGCCAGATTTTCATCCGACAGGTCGTCCGAAAATACCTGGCCGCTGACGATTTTTTGCATTAGATCCGCGCTGCTAATATCCGGGTCAGAAAAGAACTTGGCGATGATTGTCATTATAACAGTATATGTTATTACCGCCGCGGACAGTGCAATAATTGCCCCGATTAGCTGTTTAATTTTATCCGTGCCAACATTTCTCCCGAGTCCCGATATCCATCCAGGGACGCTGCCTGCACCCTTAAACGATATTAAAACCAATGACAGCGGGAAAAAGAACGCAAAGAACGTCATCGCGATAATAATATCTGCGAAATAAAAACAGAAGCGAACGAATAATTTAAAAAATCCGTAAAACAGGTATAACCCTATAACAAACAAAATCAAATGCTTAATTAATTCCCCGATCCCGATTAGGGCTTTCCATGAAAACGCGTGGTCCATAACCGCGATCCCAAGTTTCATATATGCCTGAAACTGCGTGATGGTTGTTTTCATTAGCATAATAATTATATTGCGCAGCTCGGGCCGATAAAAACCGTTACTCGCCATCGGCAGCGGTTGATATGTAACCTTTTCATTTACTGTGGCATTGTCGGTTTGAACCATTGCCTGGGTGTATATCAATGCTATCTCGGCGGCCGGTTCAAATGTTACGCGCCCGATAAATCGCGGCAGGGCGACCCCCATACTTAAAAACGTCATTGCGATAATGCCGTTTATTAATACGGGCCGAATAGATTTCTGATACCATGGGTCGGTAACCCCGCCCTTGATATTTTGCCATACGGCGTTTATAACAAAGAACGAAAATAATATGCAAAATAATATAACACAAAATAATGCAAACCGGCCGTATATCGCACCGGCGGCATCCGATACAATCTGAAACAATCGGTCAAATATTGGGCAACCCCAACATTGCACGGTGCTGTCTATGAAAGTATGTGCTAATTCATTCATTTATTTATTTTTTACCCCATCCCAGCGCGTTGCCGATTTTGCCGCCCCAGTTTTTAGTATTGTTCCATAATTTTTTTGTATCACCGATAGATTTGTTATACAGCCCCGTCATATCCCCGCCGATATATTGGTTAAGCTGATCGCGGGTAAGTTTAAATATACGAAGCATTAAATAAAACGTCAGTATCGCCGATATCCACATAATAGAATGCCCCCCGAAACCCATCGGGGTATTTGCGACCGTCGGAACATTAGAGTTTGCCATCCCATTCGCAGCGACAACAAATACTTGGCTATTCCATTGAAACAGTGCATAAATCACGGCCAGGTTAATGCATAATATAAACGCGCATGCGATCATGGTAATAACCAGCTGCTGGAGTGCTTTGGTTATACCGGAAAATGCCGGCCATACGTCAAACCATTTATCACTGGATTTTACAACGTATGTTAAAACCTGAAACGGGTAGAGTATAAGTGCCATCCCAAGGTTAAATATACCCTGAATAATTAACAGTGCCATAAACAGATTACTTGCGATGAATGTTATAATTAGTAATATTCCGGTAACCAGGCTCATAAAATCCTGGCCGCCGTGCGGGATCAGGGTAATCAGCCCGCGCAGGCCATTGGTTAAAAAATCAAATCCGCGTTTAACCACCTGGTTATTCGCGCGTGATAAATCCGCGACCGGCCGGATTAGGAATTCACACGACGAAGGTGATATCCATCCATGGCGAATAACATCGGCCGGACACTCTATTTTTTCAATCCCGACGCCCGTCCCGTTAATCGTTTCGGTAATTGCGTGCGTATAAATCGCGCCGAATTGCAAAAACGGATTAACCAGCCATTCGGTTACAAACACGGGCCTTATCTGCAGTAATATAACGGCCGCGACCAGGGCACGAATAACAGGCTTCATAACATTATTTTGAATTATTCCAAAACCGCTGACGTTGCCGTTATAAAAATCCCCGCCGCCCGATATGCCGAACAGCGACGACCACTGCTTTGGAAAATACATCTTTAAAATACCGGTCGCCAGTGATACGGCCAAAAATCCCCAGACCAGAACATAAATAATCCCCGTCCCTTTCCCAACAAAGAAATCATAACAACCGGTCGCGACCAGCATAAACGCATCTAAAACAATCGGGACAATTGGTGCGATATTCAGCTTATCAATAATATCCGGCGCGGCCATAGCAGCGGTTGGCATTATGAATATAAATGCAGTAAAGAGTTGTTTTAAAAATTTTGATTTAAACAATTTCATGCGTTTAATATTTTTTATCTTTTCAATTATATCACATTTGATGCAAAATATGATATAGTTAAAACAATGAATTGGTTAAAAAAGTTTTGGATAGTTTTTTTATCATTCCTCCCGTTCGGGGCCGGGGCGGTCGCGCCGTTTGTTGTTGGCGGTATCGCAGGGATTGGTGTTATTGCGGGATTTGCAATCTATCGCACGGCTGCGCCTGTAAATATGGCGGATGCGATGAACTTTTTTTCAACATGCTGGACATGTCAGATGTTTTCGGATGTTATGGCGACAATGTCGTCGGTATTACCGAATATTTATAATGCAATCGGTCACGTAATAATTCCGTTTGCTGTGATATTAACCGCGATATGGTTCGCCTGGCGCTTAGCGTCCGGATTTATAAACGGCAAATCCGAAGATGCATGGACACTATCGGGCAGTTTCGGGACGCATCTGATAAAGCTGGCATTTATATCGGCGTTGCTGGTTGCCCCGCTGCCGCGAATGCTAACGGATATTGTAATTGAACCGGTATTTCACGTCGGGCTGTCTATTAACCGTGCCGTGGCCGGGGACGATAAATTTGCCGAATGCGTTCTGGCGACGGCGGTGGCCGATCCTGTGGCCGCATCGGAATACGCCGCGACGTCCGGGGCATATTCGCCAAAACTGCGACATAATCTGGCGTGCGAACTCGCGACCGTTCATCAGATGACAGGACTTGGCATGACGGCCGGTTGGACCATGCTAAATATGGCGTTTAATTCAGAATACATGCATAAGATTTTATGGGATATACCGTTTTTTCCAAATATTCCGATTTTCTTTGCCGGGCTATTAATTCTGGTGATATTTTTCTGGGCACTGTTGCCAATCCCGCTGTATTTCCTAGAGGTATTCATAGAACTCTCTATGGATTTAATAATGCTGCCGCTAATGATGCTATCGTGGTTATTCAAAGACTGGGCGATATTCCCGAACGGGAAAAAGAATATAGAACAGATTATAAACAACGTTATATCCGCGACACTTGGGATCGCAATAACGGGGATTTTTGTAACATTTGCGATAATGTTCCTAAATTCTGTATTCGGGAACTGGAACGGTGCGGGTGCATTGGCGGCGGCGATGGCGCAAAACGATTCGACAATATTAATGGATGGCCTGATGATGCGCAACGACAGCGTTATTGCAATTATAATGATGGGGATATTTATCGCCATGTTTATGACGATGATTCCGGCCCTGTCAAAGACTTTATTCAATGTTCAGATATCCGAAAGCTATTATAAATCGGTTCAAAGTCATGCAAAAATTATGCTCGGAAACCTGAAAAAGTGGTATGCAGCGTTAAAAAAATAAAAAATCAAGTGCTTTATTTAACATGACCCCCTTTTTTGTGACGGCCGAATCTGATATAATTCTTAGCGATGAAACAGTTTCCGATTCTTTACTGGCCACGCAATACCCGGGGTGATAATGAATATCCCTTGGCGCGAAAGGTTATAAACGGCGCAACCGGTGTTATGCCGGGGGTCGTAACAGGTGATTTGGATTTAGCAGATATATTTAATCAGAACCCCGATGCGGCGGTATATTACCCGGTTTTTTGCGAATCAACCGGATGGTGGGGCGAACTGCTTGGCGCAGATGCGGTCGTTTCGGATAAGCTAATAATTTCCCCGGAATGTCAATTAATGGTCATTGTGGCCAAGAAAAATGCAAACACACGTGGAACAAATCAACTGCTGGCGGCGGAAATATACCCGACCAGTGGTTTTTTTAAGAAAATGAATTCCGGTATCGCCACGGTATCTGATATGCTGGCGACGGACGCGGGAACAATTCTGGCACTGTTTTCCGGCCGAAATCAAAATCAGTTTATAAATGTTCTCGAAGCGACGGGGAATTCATATCTCGGCTGTATCGGGCGTTATTAAATCGCGAATATTTCTTGCAATATTGAAAATAGTTTGTATAATTGCGTGGCTAAAATTATAAAAGGGTTATGCTATGAAAAAAGGAATTCATCCCGAATACCATGAAATTAACGTTACCAGAACGGATGGTAAAACTGTAAAAATGTATTCTTCGGTTAAGAAAGATTTGGTTCTGTCCACGGATAATCTAAATCATTCCGCATGGACCGGTCAGCGTACAAACGCCGGGGACAAGGGTCAACGTGCCGCCGGGTTTAAAAGCAAATTTGCCGGATTTAATTTTTAATCCGATTATTTATCCGCAGGGGGGCACGTTATGGAATTGCTGATAAAAGGTTCAACGGAATTAAACAAGATGTTTGCCGCAATGCAGCGGACGGCATCGGGTCTGCGCCGTGATTTCGGCGAGGTTGAAAATCTTCAGCAGTCATTGCGTGGTGCTCGCGACTTTGTGCAAAAGGCTGCCGCGCGGATAGAAGAAAGTATATTAAACGACCTGCTGCTGGTTCGTCCATCGGCGGGTCTGTTAACGCCGAACGTATCGCGCGACGGTGATGGTCGTGATGAATTTGTTCTGGCGCTATCGGGGGCGGCGAACTTTGTTCGTGGAAATCAGCATTTCGCAATTTCACTTGCGCTGCGTTCAGGTGACGAAACAAAAATTGCGCTGGTATATTCCCCGATTGACGAAAGATTATATTATGCCGAAGATGGGCGCGGCGCATATGTGTTTTCAGCATATCATTCCGCCCGGATAAAGGTTTCAAATTTATCCGTCCCATCCGAGCTTATGATCGGTTATAACACGTCGGATACGCGTCCGTTTGTCGGGGCAGCCCGTCGCACGGGATGTCCGGCACTGGATTTGGCATGGGTCGCCGCGGGTAAGTTTGATGCGTATGTATCCGATCCCCTGGACTGGGCCGAAATTGCAGCAGGCGATTTACTGGTACGCGAAGCGGGCGGTAAAATCCAAATGACGTCCGATTTAATTGCCACCAACGGCAAGGTTGATCTGTAAAAATATCCCAATAGTATTAACGCATATGCGAACCACGCAGCTGTCCTGCGGGTCGCTGTGTGTCCCCGGTTTATGACGGGACTGCTGGTTTAAATTAATTATATTATAGAACTGCCGAGATTTTAGCGCAGTTGTTCGCATATCCGATTTATAGCTTTATATTATCTGCTGTGGTGTGTTTTTCCTGTATATATTATATTGTGGCACATAAATATGATTGATAGGGTTTCTGCTGCGCGGGATTAATTGGTAAATTTCTAAAATCTTGGCCAATATAATTTTAATATAACAGAGTAATAAAATACAATAAATCAAATTCGTCATTTATGACGAAAGTGCGACGAAAATCACGCAGGGGTTGATTCTGTGGTCGTCATTTAATTGATTGTTTAAATAAAGACCAGCCGTGATAATATTTATTGTTTTCGCACAATCCATCAACTGTCCAATCTTGTTTTTTTTGATGACGATAACAATGTGGATGTTGGAATTTACCACGCCATAAACCTATTTTTTGATTTATTGCGTATGATTCTTCTTCTGTATAGGTATATGGTGGATATGTTGAAACCACAGCATAGCCTTCTTTTACCATTTGGCGATTTATTTCAACGCCTTTGCTATTATAACAAACGGCTAAGCTACGTCCCCATTTTCCATATTTTATCAATTCACAGCTAACTAACCCATTGCCAATAATTTTTTTTACACGTTCTGTTGCTTCTAATCCACATGCATATTCTTTATTATTTTCATCTAAACACGTTTGTTTTCTTTCAGCAGAATCCATGCCGACTGGGCGAATGACAATAATATCATCAATGTGCCACGTATCGCCGTCTGCTATCTTGGATACATTCCCGATAACCCATTTTCGTTTATTATGTTTATTTCGCCACAGCTGAAAATCTTTTACTTTATAAAAATCTTTAGGAATATCAAAAGTGGTGTGTTCTTCGCTTGCCAGTTCAATATCTTGATCGTTGATTAAGTTTGATAATTGTGATTTGTCCGTTATCGGAGCAGGCAATGTGCGCTGATTATTTACATGCATATCATACCTAGATAAATTGGACTTTAATTTACTGTAATGCTTATCAAAAACCCTAATTTCTATGTTGCTATTATCAAGGCGAATCAGCAGCAGTAAATCACCTGGCTGCGCTAATTTCATAACTTTATTATCGGTACCATAGTATAATCTTTTTTCATTATTTACCGTTTTTGCGTTGGGATTCCGTCTGGGGCTGTACCAGGTTGACATATGGTTAAATGTTTCTATACCGCTATCGGATATATAATAGTATTTCGCTTTAAATTTTTTGGATTCTTTTACATCGCCGAGTACAACAACAAATTCCTTTACACCGTATAATTCTCTCATAGTGGACTTGCTTTTGCCACAGTCTGTTTTTGACAGTTTCTTTAAAGCTAATGAAATATATTCCGTGGGGAATTTGCCGTCCTGAACAACAGCATCTTCCATAACTTGCGTAGATTCATAAGGTGTTTGTATGTCCTGGCATGCAACTATCCCATATAAGGTTAGTCCGACCCCCACAAAAGCCAAAACAACTAATCTAAGCCGCGTTTTCAGCCAGTTTGAGATTTTCATTCACGATTCCTGTTTTAAAATCATCATTTACAGGAACAACTTTACAAAGATTATTAAAGGAAAACAATCCTTTTTCGTCCATTTTACGTAAATATTTAATCAGTTGCTCTGCATTTGCTTGTATGGCTGGAACAATAACCGCATTTCCAAGCTGTCTTATTGCTCGTTCATTTGATACACTTGACATATCAAAAGAATCAGGGAAACCCATGATTCGCTTGCCTTCTTTTGCTGTTAAACGACGCCCCATACCGTCAACAATGTAATAATCCCAACAACGGAAGGATTGAGGTGGCATTCCTGTAAAGCTAGATACCATTGTTCGGGCAATTTTTCTATTTATTGTTTGACATTCAAAAATTTCTTCTAGTGTTTTAGTCAATGGCACCTGAGGAGCAAATTCAAACGTACTATCAACTGTATCACCAAGAAAGCCTATGATAAATACTCTTTGACGAACCTGTGGTATATTATGGTCTGTCCCCTTTACTATTTTATAGTTGAAAGAATAACCAAGTTCCTGTAATGATTCTGATATAATACGAAAACATTCACCATCTTGGGCCGTCAACAGACCTTTGACATTTTCTAAGAAAAAAGCCTTTGGGCGACGTTGTTTCAATATTTCTAATATATAAAAGAACATTGTTCCTCGTATTTCATCTGCAAACCCCTTTCGCCTTCCCAAGATTGAGAATGATTGACATGGAAAACCTGCACACAAAATATCAAAATCGGGAATATCGGCGGGATTTACTGTTGTTATATCTTCGGCCAATCTGTCTGGTGGCATATTAAAGTTGGCTTGATAAACCTGTCGCGCCCATTTATCTTTATCACAAGCGAATACACATTCGGCCCCAACATTCTCAAATGCAATATGAAAGCCACCTATTCCAGAGAATAGGTCAATAAATTTGTACTTTTTCATAAAATCTCCATTTTGGATAATAAAAAAACCGACCAAATGGCCGGAAATAAAAAAAAGCGACACACTTGTCGCTTTGTTGTCTCACATTATATCAGAAAATGGTAAAAAAATCAATATAATATAACGTGCTTATATTATAATATGACGAAAGTGCGACGAAAATCACGCAATGGTTGAATTTTGCCGCCCGGATGCCGCGAACGCCGTGGGCAAAAAAATTGATTTTACGGATAACGTTGATATACCCTTTATAAGGGCGTGGATGGATTAAATTATTCCCGGGTATATTTTTGTTCGTATCCACTATTGGTTTCCAGGACCAACGTGTTTTTATCGGGCATTGATATATGATATGTTTCTGTAAAATCAATAGTCTGGCCGTTGCCAATACTTTTGCCCGTCATTAAAAGTGTATTACAATCCGGCTGCGACCATTTTTCATAAACCAACGTGGCCATGTTAATGGATTCGGCCGAACCATTTTTATGCAGTTCAAATCCCTGGGTTATATTTTCCATTCCGTTTACCGGTGCATGCCATTGGCCGGTTATATCCGGGCAACGATCGCAGGCCGCCAACAGAGCAAATGATGTAAATAATAGTGCATTTTTCATTGAAAACTCCTGTTATGTGATTATAGATGTGTTTCCCAGATAAGGCAACATCAATCCATTATTATGCCATATTTAAACTCTGATAAAATTAAACGGGTAATAAAACTATTTAGTTAAATGTCAGGCTTGCAAAAACATATGAAGTTCAATATATTAAGAATAAGCTCATAAATAAAAGGACGAAATATGCAAAAAATATGGTTATGTGTTTTTATCTCGTGTCTGTTACAGGGGTGTGTAGAACCTGTACGAACAATAGATGTCTATAAACTTGAAAAATATAAAGGGTCAGAAGTTCCCGTATGTGTAAATTATCGCCAAAAAGTTAATTTAATAAGAGAAGGCTGGTATGATACAGATGCGTGTGGAAATGAAACATATATGCCAGCAGAATACGAACCAATAAAAACATCTTGTAATACCAATTTTGTTCGTGTTGTATCTTATGACAAATGTTTGGCGCAATTGCCGTTACCAATTCATCTGGTTGAGAAAAAAGAAAAAAATATGACAATTTGTTATGATAGAAACAATAAAGTAGAATTGCCTATATTATATTGTCAGAAAGACAATATACAAATTATGAACCTGTATTAAATAAACGGTTTGAACGTTAGTGAAAAAAGACGTTCTAGAAAATCCAACTAAACGCCGCCCATGTGGGCGGTGTTGTTTATCCTGGTTGGGGCGCACGGATTCGAACCATGATAAAGAGAACCAAAATCTCTTGTCCTACCATTAGACGACACCCCAAAAACATGCAAATTATAATTAACTTTCGTACATTTGCAATAATAAAAAATTATTTAAAATTTTTTTTTAGAAAAAAAATCATAATTTTTTTAAAATAGTTCTTGCATTATGTTTGTTAATTTTTATAATAATTCGCGTTTTTAATAATTTTATTCATCTTTTATAATAAAGGATAAAAATATGGCGCGCAAGGAATTTATTCGTTTAATGGAGGAAAATATCGTCGCATTGGACCGCATGGCAACAGGGCTGCAGATGGACCCGGATAAGGTTTCAAATGTCCCGCATCAGCAACTGCGTGTGCTGGTTCGCCTGTATGGGATGCCGGCACGGTTAAAAGATATTGCCCGGCGCGAGCATATGTCAACGCCAAATTTATGTGCGATTTTTCGTAAACTTGAACGCGATGGTTTGGTCGCGCGAACAATTGATGAATCTGATCGGCGTAACACATGGTATCGCTGTACGCCAGATGGGGATAAAATCGCCGTGGCCGCACTGAATAACTTTCGCAGTGCAATTGAAAAATTATTTTCAGGTATTTCCCCGGCAGATGAACAAAAACTTACCGGGGCATTAAAAGCATTACAAGAGGTTTTAAAAGACATGGAGAAAAATAATGACTAAGACGGGTATAACAGCGGTCATTTGTGCTGCGTTCGCATCTGTATTTTCGGCCGGGGCATCAGCGATGGATTTATCATTGAACGCGGCGGTGGAAAAGATTGTTGCAGAATCACAAGATGTAAAAAAGGCCGATGCAAATATTAAAAAAGCACAGGCTCAGCTGGATGCGGCAAATGCCAATCGTTGGTTTAAAGTTGATGGGACGGCGACATATATGAATATGGTAAATGTTGAAAACCCATCTAAATCAAATGGTGTGGATTTACCGCCCGCGTTCGGTGGAATGATTTCAGAGTCATTAAAAAATCAATCTGTTTATATTGAAATCCCCGATAATATGTTCATGGTTGGCATCAGCGCGTCCCAGCCGATCTATACATTCGGAAAAATCGGTAATGCGGTTAAAAGTGTTAAATCTGCGATTAAGATGTCCCAGGCCAGCCGCGAGCTGACACTGCGCGAGGTACGTTATAGCGCGGCGGATATTTACTGGACCGCAAAAATGACAGATAGTATTGTTAAAATCGCCGATGCGGATTTAAAATCGGCCCAGAGTGCGCGACGTAATCTGGCCGCGGCCGGTCGGGCAAATCGCAGTAACCTGGTTAAGATTGAATCTGATATCGCGGCAAAGGAGATAAATCTCTCCGATGCAAAATTCAATCGTGATACGGCGTATCGTATGTTGAAAATTTTGGCCGGGATTGATATGGACGAAGAAGTTGTTTTAACAGACGAGTTCCCGGCGCAGTTCAACGCAATCGCCACGAAAGAGTTAAAGCAGACACCGGAATGGGAAATTTTAACCGAGCAGGTAAATATGTACGAATCCAAGGCGCGTGCGTCACGTGCAGAATATCTGCCGACATTGGCCGCGACTGCATCGTATAACTATTTCGCGATGGGGCCAGAGTTTGATCAGATGTTTGATAAAAAAGGATCGCAGTCTGCAAATTGGGGAATCGCGCTGAAGATGCCGATATTTAGCGGTGGTGCAATTCGTGCCAATGCGACCATGGATGCAATGCAGGCCGAGGCTGCCCGAGAGGATTTAGATAAATCTAAAAAAATCAAATCCGAGGAATATGACAACGCGATAAAAAAGTATAATCATTTACGCGATAATATGGCAACGCTGCAAAATGCACGTAATCTGGCCGCCAAGGCATATAAGTTTTCCCAGGATAGATTTGCCGCCGGGCAAACGTCTGCGATTGAACTGGCCGAGGTATCGGCGGGGCTTTATCAGCTGGATATGGCGTTATTAAATGCAAAATATAATATTTTAATGTCAGCAGAATCTGTTAAGAAATTAGGTGAATAAAATGGAAAAAATTAAGCAGAATTTAAAGAAGTGCAAAGCATGGATGCAGACGCCACGTGTAAAAAAAATGTTTTATTTAGCAATTGTCGTGGTTATCGCAGCCTGGGTGGTTTTTCGTTTAGCTGTTGTCGCGGCGCAAAACAGATTAGAGATATATAACCCGGCACGCGCCGCACTTAGCGATGGGGTGCCGGTGGAAGTTATTGTTGCCCAAAAACGCAGCGGCGTATTACGCGAACCGATTACTGTAAAAAATAATCGGGCGTTTATATCCGGGGCGCGCGTCGGCCTATTGCGGCCCGGGCAAAAGATTGGCGATGGTAAAATCGTTAGTGTATCCGGCGGAATTGATTTAGATACCGGTATGCATGCCGTGCGTACACAGGGCGTATCGGATGGTTTGCATTATGCAGAATTTAACACCCACGGGTATTTCGTCCCATTATATGCGATTAATAACGGGGTATTATTTGTCGCCGAAAACGGCATTGCCGTCCCGCGAAAGGTTAAGATTGAACGCACTGATGCGGATACGGCATATATTACATCAGGGATCGCCGACGGGGATGTTATTATATTATCCAATGTTCGCGACGGTAATAAGGTTCGGATAAAAAAATAATAACGCAGAGAGATTATAAGAGGTATAGGATATGTTAAACTTTTTCGTAAAAAGGCCGATAACAACATTAATGTTTGTTTTATTCTGGGTGGTACTGGGTCTGGTATCGTTCCCTAAGATGAATATTGAACGTACACCGTCGTTGGATTTCCCGATGGTAACCGCAACATTCGTTTACCCCGGCGCCGCCCCGGCCGAGATTGAATCACAGGTAATTAAAAAGGCCGAGGATGCAATGTCCGAGGTCGCGGGACTGAAAAAACTGACCTCGCGTGCGTTTGAAAACGGCGGTTATGTTATGGCGGAATTTAACCTGGGCGTAAATGTTAACGACAAAGCGTCCGAGGTTAAAACCAAGATTGACGCATTGGCGTCTGAATTCCCGGATGCATTAAAACAGCCGGTTGTTGAAAAATTAAACCCGCTGCAGGAATCGGTCGTAGATATTGTATTACGTGGTGCATCCGCCCGCGATATGGAAGAATATGTTGATAACATTCTGTCTAATAAAATAACCGCAATAAACGGCGTGGCAAGTGTATCGGTATTCGGCGGTCGTGAACGCGCGGTTCGCATTCAGATGGATCCGGATTTAATGGCGTCCCACGGCGTTACAATTGTTGATATTGTAAATGCACTCGGGAATAAGAATCTAAACGTGCCGGGGGGTAAAATTGAATCCGGAATTAACGGGTCAAACGTCCGCTTTATCGGTGAATTCGCATCTGTTGATGATATTAAAAATCTGCAGGTCGTAACGATGGAAGGCCAGCGTTTTAAAATATCGGATATCGCAACCGTTAGTGACGCGGCCCGTGATGTTGAAACCGGGGCACGTCATAATGGTGAAAACGTCGTTGTCGCATCTGTTGTAAAGGCAAATGATGGTAACGCGATAAAAATATCTGATGCATTACGTAAAAAATTACCCGAACTGTCGGCCGATATGCAATCGCGTTTCCCCGGGGCCGAGATGAAGATTGTATCTGATTCATCTATATCAATTGCGGACGAAACATACAGCACTATATGGGGTATCGTTCTGGGGATTATATTTACTGTAATTGTATTGTTGGTATTTACGCGTAACTGGCGGTCAACAATTATTGCCGGTGTTGTAATTCCCGCGTCATTAATTGCCGGATTCTTTTTCATGGACGGATCTGGATTTACGATTAACGCGATGACACTGTTGGCGTATTCATCTGCACTTGGGACGCTGGTATCAAACGCAATTATTCTGATTGAATCCGCGCTGCAGGAAATGCGCGCCGGTAAAAACGCCACAGACGCCGCAATTGACGGTACGAAAAAAGTCGCCGTATCAGTATTGGCCGGCGTTGGGACGAATGTTGTTGTGTTCTTGCCGTTGGCGTTTATGGGCGGGATCGTCGGACAGTTTATGATTCAATTCGGTATGACGGTTGTTTATTTAACACTTCTGTCGTTATTGTTCTCGTTTACGTTAACGCCGATGATGATTGCGCAATTCCTGCGTTTGTCGTCGGATGAAAAACGTGATGTTAAAAAAGAAGTAAAAAAGCAGCAGCCCGATGCAGAAAAACATCCGAACCTGCGCTATTGGTTTAATTATCAATACGCACATCCGGGTCGCGTATTTGCAATGGCATTGGTTGCGCTGGTCGCGTCATCAATGCTAATGAAGTTCGTCGGAAATGAATTTTCCCCGACGACCGATACGAACGAGATAACCGTAACCGCCCGTGCACCAATGGGGGCAACCTTTGAAAAATCCGAGGCCATCGCCCAGGAAATTGAAAATAAACTGCGCGATTTCCCGGATGTTACATCCACAACGGTTAAAATCGGTGAAAACGGATTGCAAAATATCACGGTAAAGGTTGATCTGCGTGAACTGGGCCAGCGTCGTATATCCGATAAGAAGCTCGCACGTCAGATGCTGCCGAAATTATCCGAGATACCGGATGCAGAGATTCAGGTAAACGCAGGCCGGGGAATGTCCGCGTCCAGCACATCGGATATGGTTTTAAATATATATGGCGAAGATGATGCAATTCGCAACAAATACGCCGAGCAGATTCTGGATATGATTAATAATATCCCAGAGGTTTCAACGGCGGTATTTGCCCAGCAGATTCCGAATAATGAAATTCAGTTTATCCCTGATGAAAATAAAATGAATTTCTGGGGTGTTCAAAATGCATATGCCGGGGCAACACTTCGTGCGGCACTGTTTGGAAACGATGATTATAAATACAAAGAACAAGGCGAGGAATACCCGATTATTTTGGAATTTGCAAAACCATTTAAAACAGGTGCACTGTTTGATAATGTATATCTAAATTCCCAAAAAGGTATGGTCGCGCTGTCAGAGCTGGGGCGGATTGATACCGTTCCCGCGACGTCCGAGATTCGTCGCCTGGACAAAAGCCGTATTACCGAGATTGATATCAATATCGGGAAATCCACCATGGGACCGGTTCAGGCCAAAATTGAATCTGCCATGGCGACCATAGACTGGCAGCCGGGATATTACGCAGAATTTGGCGGTATGTCCGAAATCCAAGGGGAAACGACCGGGGAAATCGGAACGGCATTCTTGCTCGCGACGGTTCTGACGTTTATGTTACTGGCCGCGATTATGAATTCACTCGGGCATCCGTTAACAATCGCGACATCTATTCTAACCAGCTTTGCGGGGGTATTTGTAATGCTATTCCTATCCGGGGCATCAATGAATGTCGGGGCGATGTTGGCGTTCGTTATGCTTGTGGGCTTGGTTGTAAATAATAATATCTTGGTTCTTGAACCTACAATTAATCGCATTCGCGGCGGTGAAAAACCTGTGGATGCAATATGGACTGAATTAATGGATAAAAAGTCTATGATATTAATGACGTCTATTGCGGTTATTACGGGGATGCTGCCGCAGTTATGGGCAGCCGACGGGATGAAGGTTGCAATGGCCGCAGTTATGATTGGCGGTATGGCGGCAAGTTTAGTATTTACGTTTACATTAACGCCGGCATTGTTCTTCTTGATGGAAGGGATGCGCGGGAAACTAAAACGCAAAAAATAAAAAAACGGGGCATGTCCCCGTTTTATTTTGCCCGATAATATTAAATTTGCGATATCTATAAAACATTGCTATAATGCCGAACGGTAAACATAAAAGTAAATGTAAGGATATAAATAATGTTAAAAAAAGTAGATGTGGTTGTTTTTGACTTTGACGGAACACTATCATGTGGGGATGCAAATATTGAATTTGCAAAATATTGCTTTCGCCGCAGTATTCGTCCATGGCTATATCTGCCGTTAATGGCCGTCGCATCGGTCGGAAAATTCTTAAACCCGGGCGGGCTATGGTGGCGTGAAAATATGCGTCGTTTTTTAACAGAATCTATGGTAAAAAAATTCGCCCCGGGATTTATTAAGCAACACCGTCGCGAACGATTTGGCTGGGCCAAAGATCAGGTTATCGCCGAACGTAATGCCGGTCGTCGCGTCGTTCTGATATCCGCGTCGCCGGATTACCTGTTGCCGGCATTGGTTCGTGATATAAAATTTGATGCCGTAATATGCTCGCAAATGGATAAACGGCGTCCGTGGAAATATAAATTTTTATGCTGGGGCGCAAACAAAGTCTATGCGATGGATGAATGGGCGGCAAATAATAAATATATCCCGCGCGTTATTCGTTCATATTCAGATTCTGCATCCGATATGCCGTTAATGGAAATTGCCGCCGAAGAGGTATGGGTGGATCGTAAAACGGGACTAAGAAAACGTTCCAAATGACATTAAATATCATCTGCGCTATAATCATTGCATGGTATTAACAGATGTATTATATGATGTTGTAAGTGGTGTCCTCGGGACATTATTCGGTGTGGTCGTAACGATGCTGGCAACGCGGCGTCGCAGTCGCCAGATGAACGAGTTACTGACCTCTAACCGGGCCAAGTTGGATTCTATGGCACAGGAAAACGACCGGTTACTGGCCGCGCTTCGTGACAAAGAAAACCGGATATTAGAACTGGAACGTCAGATATTGACCCAAAAGTCTCCATCAAAAAAGCGGGGTAAATAAAATTCCCCGCATTTATTATTAAATAATCTTTAAATAAAATACTTGCGAATTTATTTTTGGTAAACTATACTACGCGCGTTACTTAATTATAAAGAGTTTCGGATGGGTGGCAGAGCGGTCGAATGCGGCGGTCTTGAAAACCGTTGAGGGCGCAAGTCCTCCGGGGGTTCGAATCCCTCCCCATCCGCCAGTGATAAGTATAAGTTCAAACTTATACGAAATTTATACCAAAAATCCCCGCGTTCCGCGGGGATTTTGTTATTGTAGTGACTCCGATAAGCCCGCCATTGCAGCCCAATCCGCCGCATTTATCGGATAACTATATCTTGGCCAATTTCGCAAAGTCAGTGTTTTTTGCCATTGAAACTATAATCTGTGCCATATCTTGCAGCGTCTTGTTTATGTGCTTCCCAATGGGCTTGCTGGTTTGCAAATACGTGCAGATTAGATGGATTATTATTCTGCTTATTGCGGTCTATATGGTGTACAACTTCCCCGGGTCGTAATGGTCTACCAAGCTTAACTTCTGCAATATGCCGATGTACAAGTATTCCGCTGTCTTTATAGGTTCTATATCCGTTACGATTTACATATGTTTTTGCATTACGTGATGAAAATTTATTTCTCATTTTCTACCTCCTGATTATCCATCATTTCAGCAGGTATAAGGTCTAATAAATTACCATTGCAATCGGGATAGTGTTTACACATAATTTCTTTAAAATCATCTTCTACGCCACCATTGAATTCAGCTTTTACTCTGCGTACTTTTACATCTCCAAACTTAAAACGTTGGCCGCAATGTAAACATTCTACAATCGTATCAGCAGGAAATCCCATTCCATTTGCATAGCATTCATCAATGCCATCCTGCCACTCTTTACCAGATAGTTCTTCATGATATTTAGCGTCACTATTCTGTTCAGAATGATTGAAAAATGTTACTTCGCGACCATCCTCGGTAAAGTTGTGAGACACAAAACTTGTAGAACCATATTCATTACTTTCATGATTTTCTAATATTTGTCGTGCTTGTGTTTGTTCTGCGTCTGGGGCTTTTATTAAATCATCCCATTTATTAAAACCGACCAGTTGTGCAATAAGATGTTGAGCATTCCCCAGAGAAAATTCAAACTTTGGATCATCGTCCATAATGCCATATTCAAGGAATATGCCAACAATATCAAAAAATTTAGGTTCGTATTCGTAAATATCGCCTTGTTCTGATAAATGGCGTGTTTTGTAGTCTTTTAACAGGTTTTTGGCTTGCAGTTTAAAATATTCAATGTTTGTCATTTTAATATACTCCTTTGTTGCGCAAAATGCGCTTTGCCCAAGTTTATTATCTAAATGAAGAAATGCGTTCGTAGTCTATTGGCTTAGATAACAAGCTCGGAGGATTATATTATCTAATTGTTGGATGATGAGATCTTTACACGAACGGGCTAGCTTTCCAACAAGCATACTTATAGTATAATATAATTTGTGACAAAAATCAAGACTGATAAATCTCTTTCTCCTGTCCCTTAAAATCCGTATGCTTTGCGGCGATGACGAATAATGTTTGCAGGTCAACCGCAGGTGCGGCGCCATCCATAATATCGGATACTATTTTGGGTGACAGATATGCCAAGGCCAAGTATTTATAAATAGTTCGCTCTGCATTATGTTCTGTCTTGGCGATTTGTTGTGCGTTTTGGCCACGTTCAAACATGGATTTATATCGCCAACCGTATGCCAACGCGCGCATCAGTTGCAGATTATTTTCTTGTATTGTCATAACTGTACGACCACAGGCCTCATACCGGTTTGTTGAAACGCGATTGTTTATTATGACTTGACGTTCAATGATAATGTGTTGCCCGTCATTGCTTAGGCATGTATTGGCTGATAAGGTCGCATTACACGTGTTTGTATAGCCCGGTGTTTGGAATTCGCCTGCAATGGGCGCAATGTTGATATAGAAAGTCATGTGGCTGTTATTATACACAGCCCGGCCCAGCAAAGTTTCTAATAACTTGGTACGCGTGTCATAGGTCATATTTTCAAAGTCTGTGGCCTTCCAGGTCTGGGCAATGTCTGCCGGTATAAGTTGTGACAGATCGCCGTTTAACAGTGCCTGGATTGTGTCGCATGTTATACGTTCTATATCGCCGGCGGCCAAATATATGCCCGGGCGACAATAGTGACGTACATCAGATTTTTTGGTGGATTTGTTTGTAAACATGTTGCCGGCCATATCAAAGATTTCGTGGTGCAGCATATACCGCCGATGAAGGCATTGCGATGTTCGGCGATTGTTGTTTTGACTTAACAGTTCTTGCGCCGTGTTAAATATGACCTCTGGGACAATACCTTCATGCAGGCCGGGGTATGTTTCATTTGTTTTCTTATTCCTAACCTTGCCGATATATACCGGATTACGCAGCAAGTTGTTCAATGCATGTTTGCAAAATACAGTGCCACCCATAGTGGCCCCTTTCTGCGTTGTCCATCGTTTGTTTTTTATATTGTTCGTAATACACCAGTGGTGCAAATCGGTCAAAGATTGCAACTCATTATATTTTTCAAAAATGCGGCATACTGTGACAGTTTCGGCGGGATTTGGTACTAGTTTCTTGTTTATAACATCGTATCCCAGGGGTGGCACACCGCCTGTCCAAAATCCCTTGGCCTTACTCGCGCGGATTTTATCACGCACGCGTTCGGCGGATACTTCGCGTTCAAATTGGGCAAATGACAGCAACATATTCAACGTCAATTTCCCCATTGATGTTGATGTATCAAAAGCTTGGGTAATTGATACAAAATTGCAATTATGTTGTTCAAATTCCCGCATCATATTATGAAAGTCCATGATAGAGCGCGACAGTCGGTCAACCTTGTACACCACAACAACCTGAATCAGCCCATCTGCAATATCTGAAAGCATTTGTTTCAACGCGGGTCGTTCCATCATGCCGCCGGAAATCCCGCCGTCTGTATATGTTTTATAATATTCCCAACCTTGAAAGGACTGGGACAGAATATAATTCCGGCATGCTTCTTCCTGGTTGTGCAGCGAGTTAAATTCCAGTTCCAGTCCCTTTTCGGTTGATTTTCGTACATAAATCGCGCATTTAATTTTGGCCATTTTTGAGCCCCTTATTATTCAATCCAAAGAAATCTGTGCCGGACACTTTCATGCCGATCATGGCGTATGCGGCGGCAGATAAACTGGGGTATGTTTTGCCGTTGTATTCAAAACGGTTATCGGCAATCACACGCAGGGTAAATAATTGCCCCTTATAAGTTTTGCGAATAAGCGTTCCGGGCTTTAATTCGTATTTTACGGGCACTTTTTAAGTATTCATCCGGTGCCCTGGCATATTTGTTTAGACGGGTAACGTACTTTTATGCCAGGTGACGTTTATACCGCGTGCATTGAATCCGATACCATAACGGCCGAATAAGATTCTTTGGCGACAATGTCGTCGGATTATGGGTAATTTGCAGCCATAACAGCGGCATTTGCTCTTTTGGCATAGCGCGCAATTCCGCGTAAGTTTCTGGTATTTTCATAGCGCTTCCTGTGTACTGTTACGCAATGAATGATTATGTACGGCGATAAGTCAAATGAAATAAAATCTGTTTTATAATTTGCAAATCTGCCACATGTAATGTAAAATACGACTGAATCCAGTGGGAATTGGGTTCGGGGCCTTCATAAGCCTAGTTTAAATCCGGTGCAGTTTTGCATCGTTATCTGATGTGGTGCAAACTGCACTTTTATCAGCCCTGACTATTAATGTCGGGGAGCTGTTGTTATATAACAGGCACGTAGCTAAAAGCAACAGGAATCCAGTGATTTAAACTGATTTTATGAACTCCCCGACCGTCAATTCTTGTTGGCGGTTTTCTTATTGCCGTTTTCAGATGGATTCCAATAAAGGGAAAGTGGCTATTATGTCCAAACAAATGATTATTTATTGGTATACCACAAAGAAGCAGTTCAATGAGATTGAGCCGGGTCAAACTTGGTGTATTGGTGAGGTCGACCCAAATGCTAATAAATATTTTGGCATGTCCACCGCAAAAGCAGCCGAAACCCGTGTGCGTGAGGAGTTGGGAAAAGTCAAAGACGGTGCACGCATAACCTTTGATGACATTGATGATTTAGAATACGATTCCTTTGAATTTCCAAATCCAACCAACAAAGAAAAAGGTATGGATAAAGATATCCATGCAATGTTAAAAACCATTAACTGTAAGCAAATTGCCACCGAATGGTTTAACACTACTCCCGATGAAATAAAACGCGTTATAAGCCATTTGATTGACGGAACACCACTTGGAACAAAATACGAATTACGCAAAAGACAAGGTGACGCAATCAAAGTATTCAAAAAAGCATTGGATAACAAACAAAAAAAGTTTGGTTTATTTGCAATGCCACGGTTTGGAAAAACGATTTGTTCTTTTGAAATGATGAATTTGTTATTTGAAAGATTCCCGGACAAAAAATACATATTCTTTATTTCCGCAAAATTGGACGCCGAACAGGCATTGCGAGAGGATTATTACAAATTTGACCAAAGTTGTAATTTCAAATTGTGTCTATATGATTCAGATATCAAAGTCACATTAGAGGATTTGCAAAAAAATAAATATCTGTTCTTTGCAAGCAAACAATGGTTTGACGGTAAAAGTTTGGCCGAAATAAGAAAACGATTCCCGTGTGTAAATCACGATGATTGTGCGGCCGTATTTTTTGATGAGGCACACTTTGCTCGTATGACCGATAATGCCCAGGGAACAATACGCTTATTGAATCCATACATGCAAATTGACATTACGGGTACACCGTTCAGATTAAAAACAAATGAAGATTACGATGACAATAATTCGTATGTTTATAGCGTTTTGGACGAATATGACGATTATGAAAATTCAGATAACAAAGAGGCATTCCGATTAAAGAATCCTGAAATGGTTTATATCACACCGAAAAACGAATTCTTTAAAACAGACAGTTCTTTTGGTGAGTTCTTTGACAGTGACGGGTGCCAAGACGCTATCAAAGAATGGGTTGAAAAAACATTCTATGGTGGGCAATTTAACATAGATGGCAAACCGTTACCAATTACTAACGCCATTGTTGTTTTACCACCACGCCGTAAATATTGTGATTTATTTGCCAGTGCAGTTAATGAATTGGTGCGTGCGAATAAATACGCGATTAAATGCACCAAAACCACAACCAAAGATAATGATGACAGAGATTACATTCCAGATAACGAACAAAGATTCAAAGAATGGAATCGTATGTGTAAAAATGAACCAAATTGTTTTCATTTGTTGGTGACTATTGGCAAAGGATTACAGGCCGTTTCATTTCCTGATTGTCACGCGGTTATTATGTTGAATGATATGACCTCACCAGAACAATATATCCAGGCAGCGTTCCGTAGTAAAACACCAAATGGTGTCAAAAAAGAGGCATATGTTGTTGATTATAACAAAGGTCGTACATTACAGGTAATTGATACATTCATCAAAAACCATTTGTTGGTTAAGGCATGTGATGTAAATTATAAAACAGAATATCAGCGTGCTTTATCGCGTATTCAAATTCGTGACCACACACTTGTTCGCCAAGAATACACATTTGAGGAAATATTCCAAACATTCATATCAAACTGGAATATAGAAAGAATTACAGACTCTATAGACTTTGATATAGATAAATTGGTTACCAAGATAGATTTAAGTCGGGTTAAATTGGCAGATTTACAAAAACCACACCAATTAACGTTACAATTAACAGAACGAGGTGATAATTATGAACAAGTGGCCCTTGATGAACCTGTCCCGAACGCAGATGACGGTGGCGAAGTGGCCAAATATTTGGCGCCTGATTGGCTTGAAAAACACATTGAAAAATTGAAAGCAGATCTGATCAGATACGGTTATATCCCATTTAAAGGTGAGGAATCAGACAGGGTAAAAGACATAAATCCGGATGAAATACAACGCCGTGAATTGCCGGTTGGTAAAGATGATGATACAAAAGAAGTATGGTCGTATCTTGGGGGTGATGGTGATTGGGATGATATATACATTGATGAATCTGGGTTGTCGGCATCAACCGTTCGTTGGAAATATGTTATAAATAACAGATTTGTAAATGTTACAGGCGAGGCTGCACATGGTGACGGTGCCGTTGATATCAAGAAAGCAAAAGCATTTATAAACGCAATTATCCGTTATTTACCTGCGTATTTCTTGGTATCTGGTGTTCCAAATGGATTTGATGATTTCAAAGACCGTTTCGGTCGTCAAACCGTTTCTGAAAAGCATAAAGAGCGTCAGTTATTCCGTGAATTTATGGGAATGGGTATAGATTACCGTTATATCATTGAAATATTAAAAGTATGTGATGCTGGCAGTCGTGAACAAATAATTGCGTATTGTGCGGATAAAGTTGCCAAATGCTATCAAGACGATAAGTTGATTCCAGAAAATGTTTTGGAATTACTTTGGGTTTACAAAAAAGATGGCAGTCGTCCAGTTCCAAAATTACTGGCGGATAAAATGCGTGGCGACAAAAACTACGACATTGTTGTATGCGGTGGTTATTGGTTAACCGATGATACAACAAAAATGTATATCACTGACAGTTTTGGTGAGGCTAAGGTTATGGAAAAACTGCGTCCAAACTGCCGTGTAATTTATACTAACGATATTTTACAAACCCTTCAAAATGAAAAAGAAACAATCATGAAATTCAAAGCGTTCGTCATGAATCCCCCTTACGGCAATCTGCATTTACCGATATTAAAAAAAATGATAGAGGAAATCGTAGAAAATGGTGGCAACGGTGTTAGCTTGCAACCGTCTGATTGGACAAAACTTAATGAGTTTAATTTTGGAGCTTGGGAAAAAATAGGAAAAAATATTTGTTCAATTACAACGTTGGATGAAAAAACAAAAAATAAGGCGTTTGATGGAACGACTATTCGATCTAATTTATCAATTTTTGTCTTAGATCCCAACGGTGGATGTGAATTGAGTTTTTCTGATGTTGAACTGGCTCTTATAAAAAAATTAAGAGCGAAGACAAGTTTACGTTCTATCTATCCAAAAACAAATGGTGCTTATGATTTACCTTTGTGTGGCGACTGTGGACATGCCAAAGGTTGGCATATGACAATTTGTGATATGCTGTCCGGAAATCCGTCAGCCAGATTAAGATTTAGAACACAAGAAGAACGTGATAATTTTAGAAACTCTTTAGAGTTAGATGCCTATCAATATCTCGTCACTATAGATGGCGGTGCGATACCAGCACATTTACCGTGGTTAGAAGATTATACCCAACCATGGACCAATGAACGCTTTTATGAATATTTTGGTATAACGCCTAATGAACAACAAATAATAGAAAAAGTAATTTCTGGTATAAAAGGATAATGACCCGTAAAAAGCAGCTTTATAATTGTAATAATTCTGCAGATGATCTTGGGTTGACCAAGCAAGAAAGGCAATCTGCAGGTGCCTTTCATACGCCAAGACATCTCGCAATTGAAATGGCAAAGAAATTATTTCCAAAATATGCCAAATGTAAAACCAAGCAGGAAATAATTGAAAAGTTTGGTCAGGAAGGTATAGATTTTCTAAAAGATTTCAGATTAATTGATCCTTGTTGTGGTACTGGCAATTTGTTAGCGGCAGCCATGAATATCTATAAATGGATTGATGAAGAAGATATTTACGGGGTTGATATAGAATATAGAGCAATAGAATTTTGTCTGAAAAAATTTCCACATGGACATTTCCAAGTAGGCGATTGTTTAACAGAAGATATAACTAGTGAAAAGTTCTGGGAAAATGAACCATGTGGAATGTTTGGACAATTAAAGGCCAGACAATTATCTGCTGTTAAACAGGCATTAAAAAACAAATCTAATAAAGGCAAAAAAGTAAAAAACACTATTTAATAAAATATTATCGCCAATAATATTATTTGTTGTTTTCGTGGTTAAACAACTTTGCTGGACGAATTGCTCTGTAGTGTTAATCCAAATTAAACCATTGTTTGGCGGTTTGGCGCAGATGCGCCGAACCGCCGTTTTCTATGTCATGGGCAAATGCTTCTAATTCGTGTCCCAGGTTATTTGACGCCAGTGCACGAAGGCAGGCCAGGACGATATCGCTATTACTGGCATCTGCTGGCAGGGTTATTGTGATATTCGGGTGTTTTGGCATGTTTAGCACCTTTGTTTGTGACATTACTGCTTACATTTGTGCATAAGTCAAATCAATTATCGCTTAAAAGATTTCGCAACGGACTGGGCCGTATTTCGCGCGTGACCATGCGTATTTGACGCCATGGGCAAATGCGTCGCATTGGTCTTTGAATGTGCTGGATGGGAATGTCAGTAATTCCGCGCGAAAATCCGTCCACCACGGCCCGGCAACAGATGGAAATAACACGATCCCTTCTGCAAGATAAAAGGTTATTCCGTTAAATCTTGTTATCTTATCAGTATCTGCGGGAACGACCTTTACATGCCCATTATATTTTGTCACGGTTTTTAGGTGTTGTATTAACTGCGTGCCGGATGAGGCGTCTTCTATAACAACGGACGGATAACCGCATCGTGGGTACTGGGCGGTTGTCGTGTCAAATAATTCATCAACCTTTTTCACAAGTTCGGGGAAAGAAAGTTTGGCACGAACAACGTTCAAAAGGTAAATTTTTCGGTTGGTTCTGTTCACCCCCAATATTACAAACGCGGAATACGCATTATTCGGCCCTGTTTTTGACGCGGTATCACATGCGATGACAAGTTCAGAAAATTGTGGCAAATCACCGTTATAATAGTGCAGCCACTCTTCCTTTACCATATTCCCGTCGGCCGGTGTCGGCAATGCGATATGCACGTTTCTGGGCATCCGTCAGATGCGACAGGATTATCGCCGGCACCTCGGTCATGCCGGCCTCCTGGGCCGCCGCCACGCGCCCATGCCCGGCGATGATTTCCAGATTTTCGTCCAGCAGGATCGGATTGATGAACCCGAATTCTCTGATGGATTCTCGTATCTTCGCCACCTGAGCGCGATTATGCAACTTCGGGTTGTTTTTATACGCCCGAATGTCGGTTAGTTTTATGTTTTGTATAGTCAAATCTGTCATAGATTCACCTTTTCGTTGTTTGTTTATCTTCCCTATAAAATTTTTATAGGGGCCTAACTGTTTAGGGAAAGTTAAAGTTTACTCAGGGCGCGCGCCCAGAAACCTATAGACTTTCCATCTTATAAGGCGATCTGAAAGTTTACTCGGGGTGTTCTGTTGGTAATTTAAAGCTAGCTATGGTATTTTGGGTAAATAGTGATGGAAAAAAATACATTTTTATGATATAATATTTGGTAAGCTAAACAGGAGGGGGAGAGTTATGTGTCGGGTGCTTTTATCGATTAACCCAGAATACGTGGAAAAGATTTTCTCCGGTGAGAAAGAATTTGAATTCCGTAAAAATCGTTGCAAATCCGATGTCGATAAAATGGTTATTTATTGCACCGCGCCAGTTATGAAAGTAATTGGGGAGGCGGATATTGTTGAGATACTAGAGGATAGCCCATCCGTTGTATGGAAAAAAACGCAGAATAAATCTGGTGTTACTAAGGATTTCTATGATTCTTATTATGCGGGGCGCACAAAATCAGTGGCTTATAAATTAGCGAATATTAAAAAATACAAGAGTCCAAAAACTTTAAAATCATTTGGTATTGCCTCTGCGCCACAATCATTTGTTTACTTGTCTCGATAATTTTTATTTTACCCCTTGATTTTGGCAGCTTTTTTATTAAATACTATCTGTAATAGGATTTTATCTATATGCCAAAGGTATTACTTGATACAAATATTATCATATACAGAGAAACGGATCGTATTTTGAATCCGAATACTCCTGATTTGTTTAATTGGTTAGATAGACTTCATTACGATAAGTATATTCATCCTATATCAGAGCAAGAAATTTCGCAATATGCTGATGTTCAGAAAAGAGAAGTAATTTTATCAAAACTAGGTTCATACAATAAATTGACGGTGCTTGCTCCACTGGCGGAACCAATCCAGAACTTACTAAGACATGACGGAGATGTAAATTCTCAAAATGATACAAAAATCTTAAATGAATTATATTGTAGTAGAGTTGATATCTTCATAACAGAAGATCGGCAGTTATATAATAAAGCACGATGCTTAGGTGTTGCGGATAAAGTTTTTTCAATAGAAAGCTTTTCCGAAAAGATGTTATCTGAACATCCAGATTTGATAGACTACAATGTCTTGGCTGTTAGGAAAAAGAAAATTGGAGAACTTAATGTACATGATGAATTTTTTGATAGCTTGCGCGAAAGCTACGGTGGAATAGAGTTTGATAATTGGTTAAATAGAAAGTCTCAAGAAGACGCCTATGTTTGTTATTTAGGCGAAGATTTAAAAGCTTTTCTGTATCTAAAACAAGAAAATGAAGAAGAAAATTATTCTGATATAGATCCAATATTGCCACGCAAAAAGCGTTTAAAAATAGGAACTTTTAAGGTTGCTATGAATGGATTAAAGCTTGGAGAAAGATTCCTAAAAATAGCATTTGATAATGCTATTAACATGAACGTTGATGAAATTTACGTAACTATATTTGATTCTGATGCAAATGATTTACCAAAACAAGCATTGGTAAAGCAATTATGTGATTTTGGATTTTTCCGTTGGGGTACTAAGGGCAATGGTGAAGGGGTTTATGTTCGGAATATGTTACATGATTTCTGTCGTGATAAGCCAACTAAAACGTTTCCTTTTTTTAGCAAAAATTCCGACACATATTTCTGTTCGATATATTCCGAGTATCATACATCTTTGTTCCCGGATTCAATATTGAATAATGAGTCTCCTTACGATTTTCAAGAAAATAAACCATTTAGAAACGCTATTACAAAAGTGTATATCTCTCGAGCATTATTTCGAGGGTTACGAACTGGAGATAATATAGTGTTTTATCGTAATGGTGGTATGTATGCCGGTGTAATAACAACAATAGGAATCGTGAACAATGTGTACCATCCACGAACATTAGAAGAATTTAAAAATTGTTGTAAACGTAGAACTATTTTTTCGGATGCAGAATTGGAAACTCAGTGGAATTACAATCAAAACAAACCTTTTGTTGTTGAATTTTTATACGCGTATTCTTTCCCTAGTCCTAAGGTTAATCTAAAAACATTATATGATAAGGGTGTTTTTTGTGGCGATTTTCCGCGTGGTTTTGCACCGCTGTCTAAAGAACAATTTGAAACAATGTTGCGACTAACTAGAACAAGTACAAAATATATTGTTGAATAGATATTTATAACTTTTCATACCATGCGGATTTGGTGCTGCCAAGTTTTTTCAAAATGCCGCGTTTAACCAGTGATTGAACGGATTTTTTTACTGTTTCCAGATTCTTGTCCAATGTGCGCGAGATGTCGGTCGCTGTCCAACGACTTTGCGTTTCAAACAGGTCTAAAATCGCCGTGGCGGTTGCCGACAGCTTTCCGTCGTTTGCCGCCATTGTCATTGCGATTTTTGATTCCAAATGTTGTTTTTGTTTGAATAACGAATTTACAAAGAATGTCAGCCACGGCTCATAATCAACATTGGCCGTCCAAATGCCTTTCTGAGTGCCGCGCAGTGCCAGGTAATATGACGATTTGCTGGCCTCTATAATAGATTCCATTGATGCATACGGCATATAACTGTACCCATGTTGCAACATCAACAATACGGTCAGGGCACGCGACATACGGCCGTTTCCATCCGTAAAGGGATGAATGGCCAGAAAATGCACAATAAAGACCCCGATAACTATTATTGGGTGTAAATAGTCGTCCGCCAGATTGCGCCGGGCCCAATCAACCAGTTCGGTCATCAACCGTGGCGTATCGAATGGTGTTGCGGTTTCAAATATAGAGCCGATTTCATTGCCATTGGCATCAAATGCCGCCACGCGGTTGGAATCTTTTTTATATTCGCCGCGATGACGCAAATCTTTGCCGGAATACCGCAACAATATTTTATGCAGTTGCTTTATGTAATTCTCGTTCAACGGAATTGTCGCGAAATCATCAAAAATAGTATTGATTAGGTCGGCATAGCCAGCAACTTCCTCTTCATCCCGTGATTTGAAAGACGTCTTGTTGATGTTACGGAACAGCGTTTCAATCTGGGCGTCGGACATCTGATTGCCCTCTATACGATTGGATGATCCCACAGATTCAATCGTTGCGATACGGCGCATTGATTTTAACTGTGCGGGACGCAGGCGTACCAAACCACCGTTCCAAGTGGCCTTGAAACTGTCTATCTCGCTGATTTTTTTCAGCATATCCGGTGTGATATGAATGTTGTTTATGTTTGGCATGGCTGCCCCCAAAATTTACCTAATTATTATTTCTATTACCTAATCTTACCTAAATGTTACCTAATTGTCCAGTGTTTTTACCAGATAATACAAGATATCGCTAATTTGCGGGGTTGAAATTAGCGATATAATTAGCGATAAATGGGTGGGTATACCTTGGCAAGGCGGGGTGTGGGTTGTTCCCTGATGTGGGCGAGTAAAATCCCTGTTCCTGATATACAAGTTCCCTGTTATTTTTGTGGGGGATTTTGTGAAAGTGGCGGAAATACCAAAATTCGCTCGGCTTTGCCTGCGCGTATCCTCGTAATGGCAATAAATTGCCAACTCGGATTCCCTGTTAATCCCTGTATTTTGTTGTATGGCGTTTGCCGTAGAATCTTACCACACCGCCAGGAATATAGAGCATCCCACGGCAACCCCGCGGGATGTTTATTTTGCCCCCGACAGCATACATTGCCCAACCCCCGATGGCGGTTTATATTGCTTTTTATCATAATTTAGAATATAATAATCAGCATGAATAACGGCGACATTTTGTCGCTGTTTTTTTATTGTCCCGCCGACCGCGGGCTTTTTTATTTACCAAAAGGAATCACAAATGAAAACACCACAATTTTTAAGGGAAATGATGTCGTCGCCTGCGTATATGGATAAAAACAGTGACATTTATGCCATGGCTGAACGGTATCTAAAAATGTTCTATCCGGGTATGGTCGGGATGGATGCAACAGGGCGAATGAAAGAACCCGAGTATGATATGACGCTGGAACAGTTTAACAAAGCTCAGGCAGATATGAATGCGGCTTTAGAAGAGGCAATATCGGATGCAGAATCTGAATATGAAAAAGAAACGGGCGAACCGGCAGAATTTGATAAATATATAGAATTAGAAGAAACCATAGATGTACGTGTACTGATGCCGGATGGTACAATAGAAAATAAACAGCTAGAGGTTTATACCCTTGATTTGCCAGAGGACGATGATGATACGCCAAACGGCAAACCGCGGCATGTGTGGCGCTGGCACAGTGAAGATGGTGAAAACACCTGTTCCGCGTGTGCATCGCGTGATGGCGAAATATATGATAGCGCAGATGATATTCCGGAAATACCGTTTCATCCCAACTGCCGCTGCAGAATAACAGAGGATGTAATAGACCCAGATGGTCGTACATTAAGCAGTAAACCGTATTCGCCAAAGAAACCGACGGCCACGCCCGAAACTGCGGCTAACACCCCAGCTGAAAAAGCAACATTTGAAAAGCCGGTTGATACCAAACCTGGTCAATACGCAGTTTTTGATGGAAAATCGTTGACCATTTATGACGATGGCGAAAAAGTTGCTGCATTTGCTGGGGTGTCCGGTAAGCCCGGATATCAATCTCCAGAATATCAAAATAAAAAATATACCGGGCCGATTCCAGAAGGAGTTTATGTAATAAGAAAAGACAGGTTGCAATTATACAAGGATATAGACAGGTGGGATAGACAACTTTCTGCATTGGGGCGCGGAACTTGGCGTGGGGGGGGCTTATTCTTGGGGTGAATCCAGAGTTTGGTTGGAGGCCGCTAAAGAAACAAATACCTATGGGCGCAGCGGTTTTAGTGTCCATGGCGGAACAGAGCCGGGTTCTGCTGGATGCATTGATTTAACAGATCAGATGAGTGGCTTTACAAATTGGTTTGAAAATAATAAAAAAGATGTAATACTAAAAGTGGAATATTAAAAACGGAAATATAAATGAAAAAATATTTAACCCCAATCATGGCATGTTCTGCCGCCGTTGCGTTTTGTGCGTTTTTAATATTTTTAATTGATTTGGCTATTTTTGGTCGCGGCGGAAAAGTTTGCGGAATATGGGAGAAGACATTTCAAGAATATGAAGGAACTAATCGCGGATTAGTATTAATGGCGAACATGGACTTGTTATGTATTTTATTATCACTTGCTATATTTGGATTGCTGGTATTAGCATTATTTAAGCATTATGGGTATCGGGTTTTGTTATTACCAATAGGGGGGCTGGTATTATTCTTTGCAATAGGTCACCGTTTCTTGTGTTTCATATGATGAATAAATATTTTGTTTTTATTGGCAGTATTGTGTCTCTGGCTCTGTTCTTATTCTTTTGGAATGATTTAGCTGGACTGCAAAGTAATGGGAAATGGGAGGGATTATTTTATTTCCTATGCGGGTATGATTGCCTGGTATTGATAGATCGTATCGCAATGATATTTTCATTGGTAATTTTTATTCCATTTGCGATGGGGACTATAAAAAATTATAAATGGAAATTTCTGCTTGTGCCTATATTAGCGTGTTTTTTATGGTTTATCATAATGATGCTGCATTTATGGATTGTATCCATATTTTTTATATGATGACATTAAAGTAATCTGGTTATAAATGTACAATCTCAGTGTCGGTAAATTGTTCGGCGATATATTCGGCGGCGAGGCGGCGGTGGCATTGGACGGCTGATTTTTCTGTGCATAGCAGGCAGATGCGATCAAGCGAGTCCGCGCTGCGCCCAGTGGTCGGGTGGCGTGTGGCTAATAATTCGCGGTACATCCGTTCGTATTCAGGCCATGTGATGCGACCATCTTTGTATCCGCTCAAGATTTCAGTCGTTGGGGCGAATTCCGGGTGGTATTCGTATCGTTTGCCCAGCACCGCGGCCAAACTGTCGCCACTGTAAAACGGCACGTATGTGCTGGTGCGCCATTGGCGTATGTCCCAGACCGTGCGCACACGCACCGCGTCTAATACATCTATAAACACATCCGGGCTTTTACCGCTGAAACCAATTGTGAATATCTTTGGCATATCAGTACAAAAATAGTCCGTTTAACATCAAATAGCAATTATTTTCCTGAATAAGAAATTTTCACGCACGCAACAGATTGTGCAAAATTATTTATATTACATATGTTATAGTTAGGCATATTTACGGATGCTATAAAGAATTATAAATCCCTCGACGTTGGTTCGCTGAATCATGCGCGGGGCCGGGGGATTATTTTTAGCGCGTCAGGCCCAATTCGCGCATTATCGGCAATAGATGTGGTGTCATTTCCGGATAGAATTTTTTCATCGTTGTATATGCGTCTAATGGCTTGTCGGATTTTGTAAGGCGGGCGCATTCCCAATCAATTA
This sequence comes from uncultured Alphaproteobacteria bacterium, assembly GCA_937903135.1. Lineage (GTDB taxonomy): Bacteria > Pseudomonadota > Alphaproteobacteria > Rs-D84 > Rs-D84 > Enterousia. The sequence continues at coordinate 51,561 of CALDAH010000008.1, forward strand.
TCATTTCAATATAGTCGCGCCGGGTTTTATTTTGTTTGTTTTCCACATGATGGCGATTGTGTGCACGGTGTTTTTTCTGAACCCATTTTTTATCACGTCTTGAAATCAGCGCCGCCGGATAGAGTAAAAGTAATTTATCCAAATCGTGCGTATATCCGCGAAATGTATTGTGGCCAAGCAATTTGCGTTCAACTTTTAGAAATGCTAGTTTATGCTGCCATGTGTATTTTACAAATCTGGTAAAGTTTTTATAGTTCATAGCCATGAATCCCCTGTTTTTGCGTTGTATGTATATATCTTGCCGGGGCGGTGTCCGCGGCATGTTGTTTTGTTCGGTATTTCGGTGCAGTATTTTATAATTTTCTTATGAAAATTAGACTTATCCACGTGCCGGCCCGATATAATTTCATATACCTGGCGGGTGGTTTCCAATGTAAATTCATTTGGCATAAATTTTAATATTGTATCTGTATATTCCACGCGGTTGCGCAGATGTTTCCACGCGCATAAAATTTCAACCAACGTTTTATCAGTGTCAATATCAGATGCATTGGTTTCAAATGAATATTCCACCGCATAGGCGATTTTTTCATTTGTTCTGTATTTGTATACATCGCCACCGATTTTAATTTCGTTGTTTTGAATAGATATGTTTACCAGTTCATAGTCGGAATCAATTTGGGAAATCCGATCCCGGTTTATCAGCCCTAGGTGAATAATATCCACTTTGCCGTTGACACCTAAGTACTTTTTATCGCCCAGGGCATATACCTGTTCCAGGGCGAATGAATCCGCGCCGATTATGCCGGATATTCTATGGCGTATCTGTTCCTTGATGTTGTCGGATGCATCGGCAACGACAGATGGTATTTCATGGCGATCGCGCCGCAACAAAATTTTTATATTTTGTATATCGTTTTTGCGGATATCCGGATTCTGGGTCGTTTCCAGTACCAGCATAACGCACGTTAAATTTACAATCATCGCGTTTTACTTTTTTGGGTCAATTGGCTTGTGGTATAGTATACTATAAGTGTGGTTTGGTCAAGGGATTTTTTCACGACATTTAGCATTTGAGTTATGGCAATAAAATTTTGATTATGAGCCGTTCCCGGGGCGGGGAAAATAAATTGCATGGTAATGAAAAAATATATAAAATTAAAAAAAATCAGGACAGATATGGCGACATACAATAATGATAAATTTCCTGTAAAACGTATTGGAAATGAACGTAACCCGGAAATAATAATTCTTTTAAGTAACCCGGCGGGGAATCCTGAAAAAAGTAAACAATTTCCTGAATATACTATGTCGCGTGATGGCGGGTATAGTGAGATTGGGATGGATTTAAAAATTTTTCGCGAATACTGCCAATGGTGGGATCGGTTGCTGACCGTAACGGATGATTTTGATATATCCCCCAGCAGCGTTTTAGCGATTGAATATTATCCATACCACACGACGTCATCAAATGAAATACCACCGCGTTGTAATTGGACAAAATTTGCGGCAGCGGCGTTGGATGAAAACATAAAAATAATAAAAAAATTTCAAGCGCGCGGCATACCGGTTTTCGGATATTATTGGGGCGAATGGCAGTGGCTTATTGACGGTTTCTATAAAAGTTTACCATGTCGCGGCCCGTATGGAAAGATGGCAGAGCTGGAAAAATTTTTAAAAAAATATATTAAATAACTATCGGCATTTTATCGTAAACCCATCAGTACGCGTTTTGGGTGTTTTATATGCTAAGGGGCGTAATTATTTCACAATTATGTACTTGTTTTTTTATGACAAATTGTTAAAAATAAGCGTATTAAAATTATTAAATTATGACGGCTGATAAAACATCATTACAGTTAGATTTACAAATCCCCGATAACAATAAACGGGAGATTTGTTTCATAGATCTTTTTGCAGGAATTGGCGGGACAAGAATTGGTCTGGAACAGGCATTAATAGAATCCGGATTTATCCCTAAATGTGTGTTTACGTCTGAAATTAAGCCGTATGCGGTTGAGGCGTATCAACACAATTTTAATGATTCGGATATCAATGGGGACATTACAAAGGTATCCACGAATGACATACCCGATTTTGATATATTACTGGCGGGATTCCCGTGTCAGCCGTTTAGCAGTGCCGGCGTTCGCAAAGGGTTTGGTGATACCAGAGGGACGTTGTTTTTTGACATTGAAAGAATATTAAAAGAAAAACAGCCCAGTGCATTTTTATTGGAAAACGTAGAAGGTCTGGTTAACCACAATAATGGCGATACGCTATCTACGATAATTTTGCATCTGGAAAACCTGGGCTATAACGTTAGCTGGCGGGTTATAAACGCGGCAGATGTTGGCGTCCCACAAAACCGAAAGCGTATATATATTGTCGGAAATAAAAAAAATAAAATAGATTTGGACGGAATAGGGGCTGCACGTAAAACACTTAGTGCGATACTTGAAACCGGATTGCCAACACTTGATACGGTGTTTACTAAGAAGTTATTATCTAAATATAAATTATCCGAATTATATGGCAAGGCAATAAAAGATAAACGCGGCGGAAATGGTAATATTCACAGCTGGGACATAGAGCTTAAAGGTGCGGTAACAAAAAAACAAAAAGAACTGCTAGAAAAGATTGTATGCGAGAGACGAAATAAAAAATGGGCCGAAAGCAAGGGGATAACCTGGATGGACGGTATGCCGTTAACATTATGTGAGATTTCCAGTTTTTATTCATGCGATATTAATGTTTTAAAAGATATGTTAGATGATTTGGTTCAAAAAGGCTATCTGACATACGAGCATCCAAAAGAAAAAGTTTTTTATACAGAAAATGGAAAAACGGTATCAAAACGCGAAAGAGATATAACAAAAGAAAAAGGTTATAATATTGTCGCCGGAAAACTATCTTTTGAAATATCTAAGATTCTAAATCCTGATGATGTTGCACCAACACTGGTTGCGACGGATGTATCCAGAATTGCCGTGGTAGATACAGCGGGAATACGAAAACTATCAATTCGCGAAGGCTTGCGATTATTTGGATATCCCGAAAGTTATTCTTTGAATATGCTATCATACCAGGATGCGTATGATTTACTGGGGAATACTGTTGTTATTCCTGTAATACGTCAGGTCGCATTAAGGATTATTAATTCAACACTTTATTAACCCGTTCATACCATTAGTCGGCTGAATCTTTGGTTTTTGGATATATTTTCATGGTCCGATGCAATGCGCTTACAAAATCTGTCATGCTTGCAAACGGTTTATATTTACAGCCATCAGAATCCCATTTTCCGGGTCGGATGTTATAGATTGTGTTCTGTTTTTGTTGAACCTTTATCGGGTATGCGCTGCTCGGGCATGTTAATTCCCATATCTTTTTCAGCCATATTTTATGAATTTTTAAAACACCATCCCTTAGCGTATATGACATTACCAAATAATCGGCATTCAGCCGGTATGGCTTGGTTTCTATGCTTCTGCAATATGCTTCGAAATTAGCGATGTCAAACCCTGCGCCGCGGTCCGCATCAAATGTTTTTAATTCCAACAAATTATCGTTATCGGATTCTGATAGGAAATAATCTGGGAATTCCTGCGAGTTCGCGGGGACGCGAAAATATATATCATGAGCCTTTAAATATTCCGCCAGCCAATTTTGCAGGGCATATCCGATAATGCTTTTGTCGTTAATAGTAACACTTTGCCCCATCATATTTATTACAATTTTCCCAGGCGATGTTTCCCACGGTTCGTGGATTAACATATCATAAATTTCTGTGGCTGTTTTATAAATTGGCAATATTTCACCCCTGTTTTATTTTTATACTATCAATAAAAATTACCGAATTCAAGGAATTAGTCGGCATGGGCAAAATTCAAACATCCATAACGGCGGGGGCGGTGGTTTTAGCCCCGGCCGCTATGAACCCTATCGTGTTTTGAATTGTGTTCCGATACTGGATTGAATTGCATCCATGCAGCGGTTATATTCAATCTGGGCGCGGGTATATATCCCGGAGGTAATTAAAAATTTATCCTGATGGGCGATATATTTATTTTGATCGTGCAGGGACAGTGATGCAATCATATTCCCGTATTCCGTGGAAAAGAATTTCGGGTTATAGCCCAATTCCCACGAAAGCCGAATGCGATCCGCATCCCAGAGGCATGCCGATATCTCGTCCGGGGCATTTCGCCCGGTGGTATGGTTAGCGACCGCTGATAAGATCTTGTTTATTGTTTTTCTGCCCAGTGATGAATATTTTTCATTTAACATTTTTTCTGCGATCGGAACGCATGCCGGGCCGTGTTCTTCGCAGTATGCATCGTTTGTTCGTGCGCAGTCATGCAGCCCGCACGCCAGCATTACAGGTATCGGCGAAACTTTCGTCGCGATCGCGATTTCTATGCCAAACAATCCGACCTGGATAGTGTGCGATATGCCGTGATAGCCGTATCGGGACTGATTAGATATTTTCTGAATAACTGGTAAAATCTCGTACATAAATATATTTGTATATGCGGCCTTGGCCGAAAATGCGCGGCGCATCGGGATAATTCCGGTTGGGTATTTAATTGGTAATGGTGTATTCATAATTTATTCAATCCGTTATATAATTCGGATGCTTAATATGACATAGAGCCTGAGCCGGGTCAACTATTTTTAAATAATTTTTAATAAAATGTTTTTTTATCTATCCGCCTTGAAATGGGATGTTTTTAATATATAATGCGATAAAAGGCAGCATTTATTATGGACTATGTGTTATTAATTATTGGCATTATTGCCGGTGGGATTATTGGGTGGTTGGCCGCGACTGCACGCAGTGGTGGCAACGACCGGATTCGCATATCCCAGCTGCAGGCGTTATTAAATCAGCAGCGTCAGGAGATTGATTCCCTGCGCGCAAAGAATGAAACACTCGTCGCGGCGGCGGCCGCGAAACGCCAAGAGGTGGAAACACTTGCCGGTGTTCGTGATAAAATGCTAAATGATTTCAAGGCTATATCTGCCGAGCTGATTGAAAAACAAAAAGAATCTGTTGTCGGAACGCAAAAGACTGTATTAATACCGGTCCAAGAGGAGATGAAAAACCTTAAAGACGGGATTGATAAACGCATAGCAGAGCTGCTGAAAACATCTGTTGAAAACAAGACTGCGACCGCCGCGCAGATTCAAAACATGCTGGAAAAAAGCGACCAGCTGCAGCGCGAGGCAACAAACCTGGCAAATGCGCTGAAGAATAAAAAGACCCAGGGGTGCTGGGGGGAAACGTATCTGGAAAATGTTTTACAGATGCTCGGATTCATTGAAAACATAGATTATACAAAAGAAGAATTCTTTCACAGCGATGACGGAAATATTCGTCCGGATTTTATCGTAAATCTGCCGAATAACCGTCGGATTATTATAGATTCTAAGGTATCGCTGGAGAGTTATATTAATTATGAAAACGCTGAAAACGATGCCGATCGCGACCGGTTCGCAGACGAGTTTATTCGTGCAACTGAAAATCATATAAATAAACTGGGGGCAAAAGAGTATCAGAAAAAGGTTAAAGATTCAGGGCTGGATTACGTATTTATGTTTATGCCGCTGGAATCTGCATATATTTTAGCAATGCGTCGCCGGCCCGAGCTGTATGCGGGCGCCCAGAAAAAGAACGTTGCACTGATTACGTCATCACTGCTGTTCCCGATTTTAAAAACGGTTGAGATGCTGCTTAAACTCGACCGTCAGAATAAAAATATATCCGAGGTTGTGGATATGGTAAATAAGCTCTATGAAAAATATGCGGGATTTACCGAAAGTTTTTCTGATATCGGGCGCAGTATTACAAATGCCCAGAAATCGTACGATAAGGCCCTAGGGCAGCTTACCCTTGGAAAGGGGAATATATCTGGATGGTTTGAAAAAATAAAACAAAAAAGTGGAATTACAACAAACAAAACAGCAGCGTTGGAATACAAAGATGAATAATTTAGAGATGAAACTTTGCGGTGATTTAGTATTGCGTGAAAAATGCGCGCCGGTTAATGATATTACACCGGATGTAATATCCGCGATGGAAAGCATGACCCGGATGATGCGCGAACAGAACGGTGTTGGACTGGCCGCGCCCCAGGTTGGAATTTTAAAACGCTTTTTGGTTATGATAGATCCCGATACCGAACAGGTATTTAAAATGATAAACCCTGTAATTGTTCAGCGCAGCAGCGATACTTGTTCAATGGAAGAAGGCTGCCTGTCTGTATTAGGGGCGGATAACCTGCCGGTATTTTCAAATGTCGTGCGCCCGAAATCGGTTGTTGTTAAATGGACCGATGACGCCGGCGTGGAACGCTGCGCGGAAATGTCCGGATTACCCGCGCGGATTGTTCAGCATGAAACCGATCACCTGGACGGGGTATTGTTTATTGACCTGCTATCGCCGATAAAGCGTGAAATGGTTATGCGTAAGGTAAGGCGGCGTAAATGAAACTGGTTTTAATGGGGACTAATTCTTTTGTCGTCCCAATGTTTGATGCCATATTAAATGCCGGGCATGAGATTATTGCTGTTTTTACGCGGCCGCCAAAACCGGTCGGACGAAAACAGATCCTGACCCCGTCGCCGGTTCATCTCTGGGCGCAATCGCATGGCTTAGCGGTGCATACGGATATATCCGAGTATTGCTATGCGCCGGATATGGTTGTGGTTGTATCATATGGCGTAATATTGCGTGATAATGTTTTACAATCCGCACCGTGCGTTAATATTCACCCCAGTGATTTGCCCCAATATCGCGGCCCGTCACCGATACGAACGGCGATATATAACGGGGACGATAAATCAGCGGTATGCTTAATCAAAATAACACCGGAATTAGATGCCGGGGATATTTATATGCGTCGTGAATTTTCAATTGGCGAAAATGATACGAACGATACAATTGAATCCCGCGTGTCCGAGATCGGGGCAGACATGCTGGTGGAATATTTAAAAAATCCGGATAAATATACGCCCGCCCCACAGAATGGCCCGGTTACGTTTACGCGTAAATTTACCAGCGCGGACGAGGTTATTGATTGGTCGCGTGGCGCGCAAAATATACATAATCAAATCAGGGCCATCGGGGCGGGGCGAACCAAAATCAACGGCATGGATGTTAAAATCTTGGAAACCAAAATTACCGACGGTGCGCTGGAGATTATTCGTATTTTACCGGCCGGGAAAAAGCCGATGGATTGGAAAAGTTTTGTAAATGGTCTGCGCGGTGCAGAAATAAAAATAGGGTAGTATAAAATGACAGACGGTCGTTGTATTAATTGTAAATATATCAAGAAAATATCAGATTATAAATATATATGTACGTATACAAACTGCGTTGAAAAAGTATTGCATATGATGGAACTGAAAAAATCTTTTGAAGAAGTTCCTTTGTTCGCCACGTGCAATCGTTTTATGATAAAAGAAAAAAATAATTCCAGATAATGACGCGATACAAAGTAATTCTTGAATACGATGGCGCGGGGCTGATCGGGTGGCAGGAAAACCGCCAAGGGCCATCGGTTCAGTCTATTCTAAAAGATGCGATTTTTGCGTTCTGCGGTCAGCGACCCGATGTTGTTGGCGCGGGCCGAACCGATGCCGGGGTGCATGCCGTTGCGATGGTTGCGCATTTTGATCTGGATAATAACGCGTCCGCTGAAACCGTAATGCGGGCACTGAATTTCTATCTGGTCGGGCAGCCGGTTTCTGTATTGCAATGCAGTATCGCGTCGGATGATTTTAACGCGCGTTTTTCATGTATTGGCCGGGCATATAAATATGTGGTAAAAAACCGTCCGGCGCGTCCGGTGCTGGATGATAAATCATGGTGGATTCCGCGCCCGCTGAATATATCTGCGATGCGCAGCGCGGCGGAAAAACTGGTCGGGCAGCATGATTTTACCAGTTTTCGTGCCGCCCAGTGCCAGGCAAAAAGTCCCATAAAAACATTGGATGTTTGCACGATTACGCAAAACGGGGATGATATTATTTTTGAATTCTATGCCCGTTCATTCCTGCACCACCAGGTTCGTAATATGGTCGGAACGCTGGTCGCAATCGGTCAGGGAAAACCGTATGATATAGATGCGGTCTTTGCCGCCGCGGCACGCAGTGCGGCCGGACCAACCGCGCCTGCGGGTGGTTTGTTTTTCATGCGCGCGGATTATGCCAACGACGATTAATCGGGTTATATTTTACGCGTCCCGATTTATATATTATAAAATTACCACGCAGAATCTTTTTGTCGCATTTCGCCGAACGGATATTAAAGTATGAAATTATATAGTCTATATCCGGGTCGGCGCATAGTGATGCGATATTTTTAGACAGCGGGACAAATTTCTGAATATATGCCAGATTAAAGTTTTCAGATCGGTATATGCATACGCCATGCGGGCATTTACGACGATGATTTGGCGTGCCGGCCCGATCCCCGTTCATTTGTTTCCACGTATCAAACGCAAAGAAATGATTCGCCGCCCGTGATTTATTAAATTCAAGTTTCCCGTCATATACAAAACCGATTAATTCGTGATCCGGGGTTATATAAACCTGACCGCGTGGCGTGGTAAAAAATGTTATAATACCGATCGCAATAAATGTCCCGCCAAGTGCATAGCGCAGACGCGCACTGCTGGCAAATAATAAACATATAAACCCGATAATTATTAACATTAACGTCAGGTTGGATATATGGGGCATTGTAATCATCGCCCCGGGCAGTGCGGATATCTTTTCGGCGACCGATAATGCGAATTCATATATTCTATTCGCGATATCCAGCGGCAGATTAAATCCGATTGCCGCGAATGCCGTTCCGATTATAACCAGTGGCATAATTATAACTGAAAATATCGGCAGTAAAATTAAATTCCCCGCCAGACCATATATCGGGACTGAATAAAAATGCGCAGCAACAAACGGTGTGGTAAATACTGTCGCAATAACAGACGTAAGGGTTGCGGCATAAACAGCCTTTAAAATTTTATTTTTCGGCATTTTAGGTTTTATATCACCCCAGAACCATATTAATCCAAATACGGCCGAGAATGATAATTGAAACCCGGCCTGCATTACGTAATGTGGATTAATTAAAAATACCATGCAAAAAGCGATGCATATATTTCGCATAGATATTGCCCCGCGCCCAAGTATAAACGCGGCGAATATTAGCGTTGTCATTGCAAATGCGCGAATTGTTGCAACGCCGCAGCCCGATAGTAATAGATAAAGACCGATTCCAATCCATGCGATTATAAATGCCGGAAACTTGGCCGGTATTCGGCGTGTAATATATGGTATGCGACGAAAAATCATATAAAATAATGCAAACAGCCACCCGGATATTAGCGTGATGTGAAAACCACTGATTGACCATACGTGGGATATGCCGGCGGCGGTCCATATCTGACGGTCTGCCTCGGGCAGTGCGTTTTTATATCCCAGAACTAAACTGTCGGTTAAAAATGAATTCGCGCGGCGATGTAAAAAGCTGCGTAATGAATTTATACCGAATTCATCGGTTGGATCAATAATTCTGTATTCGCCGATAAAACCGGTCGCACTGATATTATTAAAGTATGTCCAGCGTGCATAGTCAAATGCACCCGGTGCATATGATGGGTTCGGGCGAAATAATGTCGCGGTTAACGACAGTGTATCCCCGATTCGCGGGATTGTGTTTTCTGCCGCCATTGACAGGCGCACCATTGCCGTATCATCGCGATCCACGCCAATATCACGGGCGTTAACCCGCAGATACATCCGCGTTTTATCCGGGGTAAAGTCAATATTTGCAACCTCGGCTGTGATATTGGCATCCCGCATTGTTCGCGGCATTTGTGGTGTGTTTATTATCCCGGTATATGTAACGGCATAGAAAAATCCGAATATAATTATCGCAGGGCCACGCAGTGTTAATGGAATTTGTTTTATAAAGGCAATAATCAGAAACGCGATTGTAAAAAATATTGCGCCGGGAATTTTCGGTTCAAACGGCATTGTGAAATATGCAGCCGCACCGAACGCCATTAGAAACGGTGATATATTAACTAAACTTGGGAATAATTTTTGCATACGCAATTATAGGATTATATACCGTTATATATCAACAATTAATTATCCGAAAATAAATTTGTTATTAGCGGTAATTTTTATTATTTCATCCATATTATCATTATCGGCGCAACGTTGTCGTTTTTCTTTGCCGCATTTTTCACAGATATGCGTAATAACAAATCTGTCCCCGTCCATGGTAATATTTGCAGGGCGCATCATACCGCCACATACTGCCGCACGATCGCCGGGGTTATTATCAACGTGTCGCGACCATAAACATTCAGGGCAGTGATTAGTATAACCGTTGCCATGAACAACTGCGCCGCAATGGGCGCAGTTAAAATCTTCTATTGTTTTTGTAAAAGACTTCATTATATCCCCAATGCGTTACGGTACATCTGGGTTAATTCATCAGCTTCGTCTAATTCATCCGGGTCCAGTTTACGCAGGCGAATCATCTGGCGGATATATTTCGGGTCAAAACCGGCGGATTTAGCTTCGCTATAGATTTCTTTGATATCTGCGGCGATGGCAGCGGTATCTTCGTTAAGTTTTTCAATCCGTTCAATAATGCTAACCAGCTGTTGGTTATCAATTGCGCCATGATTTGCATTTTTCATAAAGATTTCCCCTTGTTTCTTGTCAAAGTTTATGATATACCATAAATCTCAAAAATCAAGAAAAACAAAATTGATTAATTAAAGAGTGTGAAAATGAAAAAATTTACAAAAATTACATCATCTATTGGTCCGGCAAGTTCTACGAAAGAAGTGCTGAAGAAAATGGTTGAAGCTGGCGTAAATGTTTGCCGGTTGAATTTTAGTCACGACGGTGGCGAAGTTCAGGGACAAAAAATTGATTTTATCCGTGAAATCGCCGCAGAAACCGGGAAGCCAGTTGCCGTATTGGCGGATTTACAGGGCCCGAAACACCGTATCGGCGTTTTTGAAACAGAAGATAAGTTCCCAATTGTCGCGGGACAGAAATTTGTATTTGACAGTGACCCGACCCCGGGGAATTCTAATCGCGTTCAGCTGCCGGATATGGACGTTATTAAATCATTAAAGGCAGGCGACCGTGTTTTATTAAACGACGGTAAAATTGAAATGCGCGTTGAAAAAGTTAACCCAGATAGCATTGAAGCAACCGTTATCCGCGGTACAGAAATCTGGTCACGTCGTGGATTTAATCTGCCCGATACAGAGGTTGCGACATCTGTTTTAACACCAAAGGATCGTGCGGATTTAGAATATGTTTTAACAAAAAATCCGGACTTTGTTGCAATTTCATTCGTTCAGAAACCAGAAGATGTTATTGAAACCCGTGAATTTATCCAGGCACGTACATCCCACCCGGTTAAGATTATTGCAAAAATTGAACGCCCACAGGCCGTTGAAAAAATTGAATCAATTATTGACGTCGCCGATGGAATCATGATTGCACGTGGTGACCTGGCGGTGGAAGTGCCGTTCGAACAGGTGCCGGCAATATCACGCCGTATTATCCGTCTGTGCCGTGAAAAAAATAAACCGGTTATTATGGCAACACAAATGCTAGGGTCAATGGTTAGCAGCGAATTCCCGACACGTGCGGAAATTTCTGATATCGCAACGGCGGCATACCTGCACGTTGATTCAACCATGACATCCGAAGAAACAACCATTAGCAATAACCCTGCGTTCGTTGTTGAAACAATGGCCAAGGTTTTGAAAAACGCCGACCAGGATTCAATTGAAAACAGCCAGGACTGGTCCGATGTTCAAGATTTAGCTGAAAACGACTGGGCATTATCTGTAACAGTTATGGCCGAGTTAAATGACGCCGCGGCAATTGTTGTATTTGCCAACAGCACAAACGCTGCGACATGGATTTCATGCCGTCGTCCGGATGTGCCAATCTTTGCGGTCGCAAAGGACGCGGTTGTCGCAAACCAGCTGTGCCTGTCACGTGGCGTATTTTCAGTACACGATGAAAAAATGTTCGAATCCAAGGACGCTATTGCGGCGGCTAAATGGTTCGGCCTGGACAGCGGTATATTGGTTATCGTTGACGGTGAAAAGATTTCTCTGCGCAAGCTGGGCTAAATCTTTTGATTTTTTACGTATATCCGCCCTTGACCACAGGGGCGGATTTTTTGTAATATTTGATATTATGAACAGGTTCATCGGTATATTTTTTTTATCGTTTATATTAACGGCTGCGCCGCATGCATTTGCGGCGGATTATCGTGCCGCATTGGTCGCCGATATGAATACCGGAAAAATATTATACCAAGAAAACGCGAATGATTTAAATTACCCTGCGTCACTGACCAAGATTATGACGCTATATCTAACCTTTGATGCGTTAGAGCATGGACGTCTGCATTTAGATGATTATTTAATTGTATCCCAGACCGCTGCAAACGCATCGCCGGTAAAACTGGGGCTGGCCGCGGGAACAAAAATATCCGTAGAGGATGCGATTAAGGCCGTCGCCGTCCTTAGTGCGAATGACGTTGCGCGCGTATTGGCCGAAAACCTAAAGGGCGGCAAGGAAGGGAATTTCGCATCGCTTATGACGCGCGTCGCGACCGAGATTGGATTATCGCGGACAAATTTTGAAAACTCGTCCGGGCTGCCGAACGATGATCAGATGTCAACCGCACGTGATATCGCATTGCTGTCAATGGCGGTATATAAACATTTCCCCCAGTATTGGAAATATTTCGGAATTAAAACATGGACGTATAACGGAAAAACCTATACGAACGGGAATCGGTTATTGGGGACATACCCGGGATGTGACGGGATGAAAACAGGATATACCAATAAATCAAAATATTCACTGGTCGCGACCGCCGTTCGTGGTGATGCGCGACTAATGTCGGTTGTATTGGGGGCCGCGAATAAGGATATTCGTGCAAATGTTTCAACGCGATTGCTAAATCGTGGTTTTGATATGCTAAACGCGGGCGCACCGTCGGTTATTCGCACGACGCCGGTTGGTAAAAAATCAGATGCGCCGCAAACATTTTCCGCCGCATATAATGCCGCCGCCGGTGCGCGCAGTGCAAATATGCCGGCCGCGATAAAATCGGGGCGTGCGGGCGTTCAATTCGGCGCGTTTTCATCGCGATCCGCCGCCGATGTGCAGGTTAAAAACGTAAAAAATAAATTGGGAATTGCATCTGTAATTGAACCTGCGGCGAATGGCATGTATCGCGTGCGGGCAAATAATTTATCAGACGCATCCGCGGCCGATATTAAATCACGCGCCGCGGCCGCAGGCATAGATTGCTTTGTTTTTCATTAATGCGAACGGTATAAAATATGAATTCAAAAATAGAAAAATTAATTAAACAGTTTGCGAAACTCCCCCGTGTTGGTAATCGTGCCGCGCAGCGTATTGTTTTGGGACTGCTGCAGGATAAAACGGGCCGGGCGGCGGCGTTGGCCGGGGCGCTGATGGATGCGGCGGAAAATGTTGGGCCGTGTCCTGTATGCGGGGTATTAACCGATCGGGCGATGCAGACCTGCGAGTTTTGCTGTGACGCGTCACGTGCAACCGGGCAGCTATGCGTGGTTCGTGATTTAGCGGACGTATGGACGCTGGAAAAATCGTCTGTTTTTCACGGGCGCTATCATATTATTGGCGGCCTGTTATCCGGGGCAAACGGCGTATTGCCCGATGATTTAAATATCACAACACTCGGCAGCAGAATTGCGGCCGAAAATATTTCCGAGATTATTTTTGCACTGCCGAACACGGTCGAGGGAAAAACAACCCAGCATTATATCATGTCGGTATTACCGGCGGACGCGTCTGTCGCGTTTTCAGAACTGGCATCGGGCGTGCCACTCGGCGGGGATTTAGATTATCTGGATGATGGAACACTTACCTTGGCATTTGGGGGACGAAAGGCATTATGACAGAAACGGTGGTTAATGATATTTCCAGGCTGCCCCCGGTATCCGATATGATGCGCAGCGCGGGGCTTGAACCGAAAAAGCAATTCGGTCAGAATTTTTTATTTGACCTAAACCTAACCGGGCGCATTGCCCGCAGCGTGCCAGATATTGCCAACACTGCGGTGGTCGAGATAGGGCCCGGCCCGGCCGGGCTGACCCGTGCGATATTGGCCGCCGGTGCGCCACGCGTTATCGCGATTGAAAAAGATCGGGCCACCGAACCGATTTTATCAAAGGTTGCAGCCGCCGCCGCAGGGCGTTTAACGGTTATATATGATGATGCAATGCGCGTTGATTTTACAAAACTTGGCGTCGCACAATATGCGATATGCGCAAATCTGCCGTATAACGTCGGGACAGAGTTATTAATCGGATGGCTGCAGAAAATTGCCGCCGGCGCACCGATTAAATCTATGACACTTATGTTCCAGCGCGAGGTTGCGTTGCGCATCATTGCCCGGCCGGGGGATAGCGAATATGGGCGGTTGGCGGTTTTAACGTCGTTGATCGCGAATGCGAAAATATTATTTGACGTTCCAAATACTGCATTTGTTCCGCGACCAAAGGTTCAATCGGCGGTCGTTCAGATTATCCCGGATGCAGATAAAATATCACGTATTGCAAATCTTGGGGCAATAGAATCCGTTACGGCCGCGTTATTCGGAAAACGTCGTAAAATGATACGCGGAATAATGCCGGACGTTGACTGGGCAAGATTTGCGCTGCACGGGACGGAACGCGCTGAAAATTTATCGCCGGAAAAGTTTGCAGAAATTGCCGCGGGACTGTATAATTAATTACCGGCCGATACGGCATAAATAAACAACACGGGGAGAGAGGGCATGCCAATATCTATTCTATTATTTTTTGGTGTTATAACGGGGCTGGTATATATGCTGCGTATCGGGCGTATCGGGGCATTGGTTGCATTTGTTTTTGCCGGCATTATATCCGGGCCGTATGTTTTAAATCTGTTCGCGCTGACCGATACATGGGGGTTTCTGGGCGATTTAGGAATTTTGTTTTTATGGTTTAATATCGGACTCGAGATAAATATAAAGCGTTTATGGCATATGCGTCATACAATCTTTGGATTTGGGGCGGCCCAGGTTTTAATGGTTGTTATTATGCTGTTCCCGATATTATATACATTTACCCCGTGGTCAATTATGGGGGCGATGATGGTCGCGTTGTTATTAGCGACGTCTAGTACGACCGAGGATATGCGACTGCTGACCGAACGAAATGAATTAAATACCAATACTGGCCGACAGACGTTTTCAATTTTATTGTTCCAGGATCTGCTGGCGATTCCGCTGCTGGCGATGTTACCGGTATTTGCCGGGCATTCGTTTGATTTAGGGGCGGCTGCGATTGATATTTTTGTATTATCGGTGTTGCTGATTGTATCGGCGATGGTAATCGGCCGGTTTATTGTAACGCCGTTAATGCGCCGCGTGGCCAAGCTAAAATCCCGGGAAGCGTTTTTATTAGCGGCGATGCTGAATATTGTTATATGGGCGGCATTAATGGACTGGGCCGGGATGCCGGTCGGCCTGGGGGCGTTCGTCGCCGGTATGCT
This sequence comes from uncultured Alphaproteobacteria bacterium, assembly GCA_937903135.1. Classification (GTDB taxonomy): domain Bacteria; phylum Pseudomonadota; class Alphaproteobacteria; order Rs-D84; family Rs-D84; genus Enterousia. Next base: position 67,197 of record CALDAH010000008.1, read on the forward strand.
GATGTCCGAGACCGTATACCGTCACCAGATCAGTGCCGAGATCAGCCCATATGCGATGTTATTTATGGCACTGTTTTTTGTATCAATCGGATTAAGCTTTAATGTGCCATTTTTAGCTAATCATTGGTATATTGTTGTTTTGGGATTAATTGGCTATGTCGCCATAAAGTTCATGGCGATATATATTGTTGCACGTGTTCGGCATGTCCCGCCCCAGGATGCGGCTATGATCGCATTAATGCTGGCCCAGGGCGGCGAGTTCGTTTTGTTAATGCTTCAGACCATGCGCAGCAGTAATATTCAGCCGATCCCGGAAATGCACCAGGAGATACTATCGGCGATCGTCGTTTTATCTATTATGGTAACGCCATTGCTGCTGGGGCTGTTTGATTACCTGCGTCGTACGGGCCGTCTGTTTGTTCAGCGTCATCCCAGCCGATTAAATAAATCCGATGCTGCGATTAATCCCGATGTTATTGTATGCGGATTCGGCCGCGTCGGAGAGATAGTATGCCAGCTGCTGGATTCGCGCGGTATACCATACGTTGCGCTGGATCTGGATGTTAGCTCTGTTATGACAGGGCGCGCCCGCGGTTTTAATGTTGTATACGGAAATACTATAAACGCGGATGTTTTACGTGATATCGGCCTTGCGCCGCGGCGTACCCGTGCCGTTGTCGTCGCACTGGATAATGCCGAGACCGCAAAAAATACAGTCCTTACTGTTAAATCTATTGCGCCGCGGGTTAAGATCTTTGCCCGGGCACGAAACCTGGCCGATTCAAAGGTATTATTAAAACAAGGTGCATATCAGGCATTGCCAGAAACAATAGAATCATCGTTTTATTTAGGGCGCGGTGTACTGGAACATCTGGGCGTATCAGAACGAGATGTTGAAAGATTATTATCTGATATGCGGGCCGATAACTATAACGCACTGAATTATTAAATATGATTTTATGTATGTAAAATGTCCCAGGAATATGGGACATTTTATTTGCTTTTAAATATCAGCGTTGCTATATTATTTCAAAGAAGGAAATGTGTATGAAAAAAATAATAAAAATTTTAGCAATTGTTTTCGCAGTTATTTTATTAGACCAGATAACAAAAGATTTATTGCTGTATTTAATCACAGGCAATGTCCCGTTATTCGCACCGGCATGGACAATCGTTCCAATGCCATATTTAATGTATCATGTATGTGATATATTTAATATCGTCTTTACATGGAATCCGGGAACGTCGTTTTCGCTATTTCGTTCCCTGGGCGAGTCTGCGCCAATAATAATAATTTTAGCAACATCGTTTGTAACCGGTTTTATTTTATACCGGCTGTTTACACGTGCCGAAAAATACGAACAGATTCCGTTGGCATTAATTGCCGGCGGTGCGATCGGTAATCTAATTGATCGTATTCGTTTCGGGGCAGTAATTGATTTCTTGGATTTTCATATCGCTGAATATCGCTGGCCGGCATTTAATATCGCAGATATATGTATCTGTATCGGGATAGGGTTATATTTATTAAATTGGTTTATTGTGTATCGCCGCAATATTAAAAATACAAAGGATGGAAAATAATTATGGTTAAGTTTTTAGATAATAATTCTGGTTTTAATCAATGGAACGCTAATAAAAACGCCGAGAAGCGTAAATCGCCACTGCGTTCTATGCTCTGGTGGTTTGTTATATTTGTTGCCGCATGGTGGGCGGTTGGGCTGTTTATAAGCCCGAAAAATGAAAAAACGGATGTGGCCGGATCGGTCGCGGATTCGGTTGATATATCCGCTGTTCCATCATCGGTTATATCAGGCGATGAAATTACTGCCCGCGTTCAGGGTTTGCGCATATCGGATATTAAATTATCCGGCGTCCCGGCCGATAATGGGACGGATATTGTGACGCTGTTACCCAATAGCGGCGGATTCGCTGAAATCGGGTTGCTGTCATCGGGGACGCCTGCGCCAACGGCTGCGACCGTATGGCAGGAAAAAAATGGCGCATACAGATGGCGCAATTCCGATGGTGTGGATTTTACGCGTCGGGTTAGTGTGGATGGATATTTAATCACAATCTCGGACGAGATTAAAAATAATACCAAGCGTGACGTTGCGTTTACGCCATATTCCCGTATTGTTCGTGAAAATAATATAAAATCATCCGCTGGCGTAAAAACGGGTGCGATTGCATATGTAAACGGGGACGTTGAATATAACGACTGGCGCGATATGGATAAAAAATCATACGCGTATTCTACGACGAATGGTTTCGCAGGATTTGCAGATCAGTATTGGGAAACAATTGTATCTATTGCGCGCCCCGATCAGACAATTCGCGTAAAAAAGAACAGCGATAAATACCAAGCGGACGTTTCCGCAGGTGCGGTTATCGTTGCCCCGGGGGCGAGTGAGATTATTGAAACAAATATATTCGCCGGCCCACGTGACCAGAAAATCTTAGGTACGGCGGCCGAAAAAATTGCCGGCGCAGATTCAACGATTGACTATGGTTGGTTTTGGTTCTTGGCGCGTCCGATGCTATGGGCGTTAAATGGGATAAACGCGGTTGTAATGAACTATGGCGTTGCGATAATAATCCTAACTATTCTATTGCGACTGTTAATGTGGCCATTAACGCGCAAGTCATATACATCAATGATCGCGATGCAGGAAATGCAACCCGAGATGGCGCGTATTCAAAAGCTTTATGCGAACGACAAAGCACACCTGCAGATGGAGATGATGCGCCTATATCAAACACATAAAACATCGCCGATGTCCGGTTGCCTGCCGATGTTAATTCAGATCCCGATTTTCTTTGCACTATACAAAGCGTTATTGGTATCTGTTCAGATGCGCAGTGCACACTTTCTATGGATTTCTGATTTGGCCGCAATGGACCCTTACTTTATTTTACCGATATTAATGGGTGCGACAATGTGGCTGCAGAGTTATCTGCAGTCCGGGACCCAGAAATCAGGGGCGAATAAAAACGACCCGTTGGCCCAGACCCAGAAAGTTATGAAATGGATGCCTGTATTATTTACGATAATGTTCGCATGGATGCCGGCGGGATTGGTTTTATACTGGACCGTATCCAGTGCATTCGGAATACTGCAGATGTATTTAATTAAATATCGTGAAAAAAAATAAAATATTGCCCCGCGTAAATTGCGGGGCTTTTATTATTATCTTAATCGCCGATACAAACTGTCCGGGGTTTGAATTTGCCAGCTGCGCAGGCATAATGCATTTTTAGTCATCTGAACGCATGTCCATGCAATATTTGGGTTAAAATCATGTGGTATATTGCCGGGGATATAAATAAATCGCCAACCGTTTGCACGTAAAATTTTTAAATCCCGTGTATTAATATGTATCGTTGCAACATTTCGGTGATTAACAAATTGATACATTTTTAATCGTTCTATTCCATGCCCGGCAGGCACAATAACCGCACAATGACGAAAGTGGCGGCATAATATTCGTGGTAATAATTTAGATGTTTTTGTTGAAAATGCGATAATAATCATTTTTGTAAATATTCTTGGTTTATAAAATTCTTGTTGTATATGTTATTCAATCCAACCCCGTACGCGTCCGGCCGCGCATATTGTATCCATGGCCCGTCGCCATTGATCCGCCGCACGGTTTTCAGACCATATATGCTGGTGCGGGGCACGACGTTTATCGCCAAAATCTTTCATAATTTTCAGCTGCTCGTCAGTTATTTTCCCGCATAAATATAACTTTGTAATCAGCGTTTCAACGTCAAGTAATTCGCACGGCCGACGCAGAGATGATGTATAACGCGGCATAAAACCATGCTGAATAGATTTCGAATACAAAAACCAGAACCATAACTGTTCTGCGTTCTGAAATTTTTCTGCAATATATTGTCCTTGGGTTTGCGTCATTGTTTTTCTCCTTTGTTGTTTTATAATGACAGTGTATTCCTGTGTATAATTCAAGAATTGAAGCGAGTAAAATATTACAACCGTCGGTTGAAAGCCGAATCGGAAAACCGATTCGTTGCGCGAATTTGCATAAATGCCTACGAATCGTAGAAATTCGGTTTTTTATAAAAAAAACGCCCTGTGGCGTTGCGGATGTAATATATCTTTGGTTATTTTATTATGTTTTCATTTGCGTCCTTTTGTTGTGAATCTAAAAATAAACCCGCCATTTGGCGGGTACGATTATAATATCGGTGGGAAACAGTCCCCGCCACCTTCGGGGCAGCAATTAAATCCCTGTTCGCCCATGTCTGTATAAATCTCGCCGGTGCAACAACCATTCGCATCTGGGTTTGAACCATCCTCGCATGTAATTGTTGCCGGGGCTTCTTCTTTTGGGAATGGCTGGAACGGATTTAACAGGGTCGTTTTATCATCGTCCGCGTACTGCATCCCTAATACTTTTTCATTATAATCGGTCGTACCAACGCCCCCAAGGCTGGCAATACTATTAGAATTACCTGCATTCTGCTGATTCTTATACAGCTGATCCTGACGTGCCATATTTATCGCCTGGTAGTTTAATGATTGGCAATATAGCAACAGTGTTCTATACGCATACCCGCCACATTTCCCGGCCGCACAATCGTCCCGTGCCGTCCACAGACCATTGCCATCCGTGGTGCAGTATTCCTGGGAATTAAACGAACGAACCTGACCTATCCATGACTCATCAGTAGCATCTATGGTTACATCATGCTTCCATTTCTGGCGGTGGCCTTCACTATATTCGGCAACTGCACATTTTTTACTTGCATCGCCAGTCCCACATGTTACCTGCAGGTCGGCGGGTGAATATACAGTAATGCGCGTTCCGGCGGGAATTGTAAACGGCGGGACGGTATTATCCATCATATCAACCATTAACTTTTGGGCGACCTGATTCCATGCCGTTATAATCTCGTTCTTGGCCAATTCTGATGAACGAACTGTCCCGGATTGAACAACGGTATTATTGTCCAGATCAATTTGGTTTACGAATTTATCCGCAACAGGGGCAATCATATTTACCGCCGCAGGAACAATCGCAGTTAGCATCGGCAGAACAAACTGTTCCAAATAATCGGTGCTGCCACGTCCCGGAACGCCAACGCGTCCCTGGGAATCCCCGGAAAACGGATCGTCTGTGCCGTTGAAATTAAATTCAACACCATTCGGCAATACAAACTGATACCACTTTATCTGCATACGGCCGATGGATTTATATGGCCCGGGGACCTGGCCCGTTACATAGCCGAGTAATAATGTCCCGGTCGGAATAATAACCGTACGGCCATTATCAGAATATACATTGCGATCAACTGTTGCGCGAACGGGTAAAAACTGTTCGCCGCTTATAAGGGTTGTATCCGCCCGAACATCCGATACGATTGTCGCGGGAATTGGTTTATACTGACGTAATATAAACGTCCGGTCATATGCAACTGTGTTTGTAACCACATCACCGCTGGTCGAATATACAACATCCGGCTGCGGGGCGGGGTTTAATGTCAGACCCGGCTGAATCGCCACGCCGTTTACAGACATACCGCCACCTGTCGCGGCATTGGCATTTAATTCATCAGTCGTTAATTGACGGGCGCGATTCCCACGACGCGGCGCATCCGATAATTGCGGCAGTGTGCCGTTATTTATTGTTGTATATCCCATATGCTCGGCATCTGTTCCGATTTTTTTACCTGTATCTTTGATATCGGTTATTATGCCATTATCCGGGTTATATATCCCCGTGGGATTTTTGCAATCCTTATCCGAAAACGGGTGGAAATAATATGCACCACGTTCAGGCTTTATCCAGCCGATTTGATTGCCCGTGGCGTTATACCCCGGGAATGCAAAATCCGAACATGACTCGGCGGTTCGCTGAACCGTTTCGGCGGCCGGGAAATAATCATTGCTATCGTCATAATCGGCATTGTTATCTGTGGTGCTATTATCGTTATTAAAATCTGCGAACGGATCAGATGGGGCGATTAATTCTATCTCGCGCTTGATCTCGTTTTTTATCACAGGCGCTGTGGCTGCGACCGGTTCGTTGTTTTGCACAAGGTTCGCCGGCGCGGGCGCTTTTACTTCTTCTACGAATGGCTGTTCGGCCCCGAGTGATATAACAATTTTTTCGGTTTTTTTCATCGTCTCGGGTTCATCCGCGCCGATATAGTCAATATATAATGCAGTGCTTTGCGTATCAAATGCCGCGGTCGGTGCGAAATCCAGTGTTATTGCGCATGGGATCTGCTCGCTGATCTCGGCCGCCTTGGTGCATGTCTGCTTAGGGTCGCTAAAACCATTAATATTTTCATTGGCCCGGCGAACCGCTAATATTTTTGTCGGGGCACTGGCCGATAGTTTAATTGTCTGGCTGCGTTTTTGACCGACGGTTGTATCGGCCCAGTCAACGGTTGCCGGCGTCGCGAACAGCTGCAGCACAGGCGTATCTGGGGTGTCAATCGTTTCGGTTTTTCGCCGCCCCAAAAGCATGGTTAATAAGATTAAAACAACAATGAACGCCGCCGCCAGCAACAGCCACTGAATATGACGCGGCGTAGATTTTCGCAAATCAGAAAATTGTTGTTTTATTTTGTTCATATTACTCATCCGTTAGCATTCATATATTAACAATTGTAATTTTTACAAGTGTTTACTGAATTCGCACCACATGACAGCTTGCCCCGCTGAACTTTAACAGCTGATCACATAATTTCTGGGCGGTGTCAATATCACTCATCGGGCCGATACGCAAACGGTATAGCCGCGCCGTAGACGACGATGCACCAAGATCCCCAACACCCTGTTCGTCAACGGCAAAGAATACCATATCCTTATACGGGGTTAGCAGCCCCTGACCGTCACTGCCGCTGAATTTCGCCAACAGTCCGGTCCAATAGTCATCCAGTGCTTTAACGGATGTATCTGATTTTAATTCAACCGCGACCCCGGTTTGATTACTTGTAATCAGCGGTATATTTGTCTGCGGCAGATATGAACCGGCCGTAACGCGTTCGGCGGGCATCATTGTTACGCCGGACGTCGGCGCACCGTAATATCCCGATGCCATGCCGTTGGAATATCCGACCGGCATATAGTTCCCGGTTGCCCCTTGGCCGATTGCATTGTTTGATACGAACATCGGCGTCGTGGAATAGTTATTTGCAGACATGCTCATCGCCGCCAGGTCCGCGTTATATGCAATATTATTTAGCGATTGGCCCGATAACATACTCTGGGCGACGTTCGCTTCGGCCAGTGCCATAACCGATGATGTATCCGCGATAAGGAACGGTTTTTCACGTTTCTTGATGCATACAATACGCTGACCGCTGCGCAGAACCATATCGCCGACCGCTTCTACGATTAACAGACGCCCATCCTCGCCGTCGGTGCGGAATCCAACGGGGGATTCGCCACCTTCGACCAGCAAAGATACGACGGGACGCTGGGTCATCGCAATAACCTTGTCGCCGAAGTCAATATATGTAAATATTCGATCGCGCCATACACGTTCCGGGGCGATTACGTAATCGTCAGGGTTCGGAACAAAAATATCTAAATCAAAACGAAACTCAGACGGATCAATTTTCATTGATTTAATCCAGCCATAATCCTCGCCATCTACCCCGATTGTTCCCGATGCCGCAGATGATTTTTTAAATATAGATTTCATCCCGCCCGTCTGGGGTGCTGAATTTGCGGCCGCCCCCGGCAGTGCCGCCCCCCCGTCAAGGGTTACGTCAACCTGGGAATACGTAATCTCGCTGGAATTAGATGGTTCGCTTCGCAGATAAAA
>CALDAH010000009.1 GCA_937903135.1 uncultured Alphaproteobacteria bacterium
CACGACGTTTGACCGGTCGCATCCTGGTATTGACCCGCCCCTGAACACGCCGTGCTGACCCCGCCGCTGCAATATGTACCGGCCGGACATATGGTTTGCCCGGTGCGTGTGGTCGCCGTACCGCCCGTGGAATAATACCCGGCAGATACATTATTACGAACCCCGCCCGAGCAGTAATACGCATTCCCACCACACGCCGATTGCCCGGTGCAGTTGTTATTGCTGGTATTGCAACCGGTCGTGTAATAACCACTGCTAACCGTTGAGCAGGCGGTGGCACCGGCCGCGCTGAACTTTGTCCGTCCCGTACACGCCGTGCATGACGACGCCCCCGCGGATTCGGAATACGTCCCAGCCGGGCAGTCGGAACATGATCCCGCGCCCGCAGCTGAATATTTACCCGACGGACACGTCCCGGATATACCGGTATCGGCCGCTGCGCCCGTGCCGGCGATTGTAAACGTGCCGCCCGCGCACCATTTGCCCGCCGGGCACGGGCTGTCACAGGTGGTCTTACCCTGGGCGATATATTTACCCGCACTGCAGGTAACAGATTTATTGCATACTGGCGCGGCTGTCCCGCCCGCACATGTACACCCGGATGTACACGCAAGGCATACATTATTGCTTAAATAATACTTGGGATTACAGGATGTATATTTTTTCGTAGAACATGTATAGCCGGCCCCAAATGCACCGGTGGTTAAAATAATGGCCATTAAACACGCGAAATAGCGCACTAGTCTAAACATTCTTTCCACTTCTTTTTCTCTTTGTCATTTATCCTACGAAAAAACTGGATAATCGCGCAAGTAAAAAATAATTGAATTTCCATAAATTCATGATAGCATACGCAATCGCAAGATGGGCAGGGCATAGCTAACCCCGGTAGGGGATTAGAGGAAAGTCCGGACTGCGCGGGACAGCATATTGGCTAACGGCCAAGCGGGGAAACCCGACGATTAGAGCAACAGAGACGAATCGATTAAATTCGGGTGAAACGGGCAATCTCTATGTGCAGCAACTTCAAATAGGTTTCTTTTACCTTGTCCCGGGGATAGAAACGGGTAGAAGGCTTGACGTATCATGGTAACGTGGTATGCAGATTAATTATGCCCACTACCTTGGCATGGTTGTAAAAGACTGGGCCAGGGCAGGACAGAATCCGGCTTATCGCGCATCTTGCATCCACGCCTGCGGGCGTGGTTTTTTATTGCAAACCGTATTTTTTAAATTAAAATTCCTGCATGCACATAAAAGGTTATCGGTATGAAAAAAAATAAACCCATTAACATTGCACCATATTCTTTTTTACTGCTAATTCCTATATGCATGTTCGTGGAATGTTTAATTCTTACCACATGTGCCACGCGGCGACACAAAAATTTTTCCAACAGCCAGGAATACAGAGATAAAATCACCCAGATTGAAAACACTGTAAAAGAACTGAAAAAACAACGCCAAGAATTGCAACATATCACGGATTCTTTGAAGCGTAATAATTCACGATAAAAACCAGCGCTACATAACCGTTCCCTGGGTCGGGTAAAACGTTAGTTGAATTTTTTCCCATTTTTTAAATTCACCCGGCGGCAGCATACGAAACGGCTGACAAACATTTATCGCACTGCGAATGGTATCCAATACATACGCAAACGCAGGATCACTGTCAGCGCGCGCGGCACTTTCAAACCATACGTCGCGAACCGTGCCGTTTTGCCGCATAGTTAAATGCGCAACCGCACGAATATCCGCGATCCCCGGATGATTTTTATCAATTGTCCAACAACGCGTCATCGCAACACGCAGTGCATCTACGACCGATACCGTCAGCGTACGATCCAGCGATACAACCTCGCGGTTAACGCGAATAACCCTTTTTTTCCGGGCGGGCGTCGGGGCAGGTGTGTTTTTATTATCCGGTGCAGCGGCGTCATCGGGCGCGTCCGGCGCGGGCGCATCATCAACAAGTGCCGGGGCGTTAACCGGCGCGGGCGTTGTCACGCTATCGGGGATCGGCCGGGGCGCGGGCGCGGGCGTCGGCACCGGCGTATCCGGCGCAAAAGCCGCGTCCACGTTTATATTACGCAATCGCGTTTCGTCCCCCGTTACGCGAACCGAGTCTAAATCAATTTCCATAATCTGAATTCGGTCGGGTGCGACCAATTTTGCGCGCTGAACAACGACAACAAACGACGTTAGCAAAATCGCTGCCAATGCCAAATGCCCGCCCAGCGAGATTAACAGATTTTCCGATGAAAATTGATTCCAGCGCGCCATTATTTATCCATCTGCGTACGCAGTCCGACGCGTTGAAATCCCGCGTCCTTTAATTTACCCATTATTGCCATAACCGCACCATAGTCCGCACGGCGATCGCCGTTTATCATAATGGTCAGCTGCGGATTTTCCCCACGCATCGCGGCCGCACGACGAACGACGTCATCGGCACCAAGCATCGTTTCGGCCAGATAATAGCGGCCGGCGGAATCTACGCTGATCTGGATCGCGTGATCATTTCCGGTCAATGCCGAATGCCCGGCCGACGGTAAATCTAAATCAATACCGTTGGTCATCATCGGCGTCGTTACCATAAACACCGCCAGCAGCACCGTCATAATATCAATCATCGGGGTAAGCGATATGCTGGCATCGGAATTTCTGCGTCTGTTTCGCGACATATTCAACACCATTATTTTTTTGTTTTCATTTCTTTGCGCATATCGTCCAAACGGTCATAGAGATCATCTGCGCGTCGCTGAAAGTATTGATATGCAATTGCCGCCGGCACGGCCGCAATCAGCCCCAGTGCCGTTGTCCCCAGCGCGGTTGCCAGCCCCGGTGCAATAACGCCGATGCTGACCGATTGATTAACGCCAATTGACGCGAATGAATCCATAACCCCCCAGATCGTTCCGAACAAACCGATAAACGGCGCAACATACGATACCATTGATAAAAACCACAGATTTTTATCAAACGGGCGCAGCATACGATCCACGACCAGATCCAGGTTATCACCGGATTTAATCTTCAACGGGCTTTTTTTCTGAACGCGCCACAGGCGTATCTTTTCAATAATAATTGCCCATGACATTATACTGGCGGCGACCAATACCAGTGATATAAACAGCGTCATTAAATCCCCTGTAAATAAATTTAACAACGAAAAATTACCTGTCATTTTACCTTCCTTTGTTATTTGTTTATTATATTTAAAATCTGGTCCGGGATGCGTTTCGGGCGCATGTTTTTATCAATATAAACCGCGGTTAACGTTAGTATAGCATAAACGACGCCGTCTTTCACGAACTTTTGTTCCATATCCATAGACACTGGGCCAATTTTTATAATCGCCCCATCTACGGTAAATTCATCCCCCAGGCACAGCGGCCGGATATATTTTATATTTAATTCGCGAATAACAAACCCGATATCATCACCGGCCCGCGTAACCCCACGCAGCCACGACATACGTGCGCGTTCGGCAATTTCCAGATACCGGCCGTGATAAACAATCCCGCCGGCATCGGTATCAGCGTATGCAATTGAAAACGGAAACGGCGTTAATCTCATTCGCAATTCCCCCATAGTTTCGTTAATAAATCATTTATTAATTCCTGCTGACGGGCGGTAAATTTATACTTTGACTGCGCGTATTCAGAATAAAACCTCCACGGGGATGTATAACGACCGCGCGCGCACCAGTCACAGCACATCTCGGCAATGGCGTCATCGGGCATATCGGCGATATTTTTCCAATGCTCTGGGTGGTGGGCCGTCGCCCGTTTGTGGTTTGCCATCGCCATTGCCGCACGCTGAAAAACAGGATTAGGCGTTTTTATATTATTATAGCGACACCACATCATCGGGGCGATCTGGGACAATAACGGGTCGGCAAATTTATCCGCATCATGGGCGGGATAGCGCGTGCCGATCTTTGCCGCGAACTTATTTACCGCAGCAACGTGTTCAGCCAATTTCTGCTTATGAAAAGCATTCATTTTATCGGCGTTCATTTTACCAGCCCCAGGTGCTTATACCCGGCGTCTGTAATAACACGTCCGCGGGGGGTGCGCTGAATAAATCCCAGCTGCATTAAATACGGTTCTATGACGTCTTCTATGGTATCGGCCGGTTCAGATAACGCCGCCGCCAGATTTTCAATACCAACCGGGCCGCCGGCATAGTGCCGAACAATTGTCGTCATATATTCACGATCAATCTGATCCAGTCCCATCTGATCAATATGCAATTGATATAATGTTGTTTTAATTGTATCTGCGCCGATCTGATTCTGGGCGGCGGCAGCTGCGAAATCACGGGCACGTTTTAATAACCGATTTGCAATTCGTGGCGTTCCGCGCGCACTCTGTGCCAGCATTATCGCCCCGTCGTGGTCAATCGGTGTCCCTAATATATTTGCACTGCGCATAATAATTTTAGCCAGATCCGCCGGCGAATAAAACGACAGTCGCAGATCAATTCCAAATCTATCACGCAGCGGATTAGACAGCAGGCCCGTCCGCGTCGTTGCCCCGACCAGTGTAAACGGGGGCAGGTCAATACGAACGCTTTTTGCCGATGGCCCTTCGCCTAGCATTATATCTAGCTTAAAATCTTCCATCGCGGAATATAACACTTCCTCTATTGCGGTCGGCAGGCGATGAATTTCATCAATAAACAAAACATCCATCGGTTCAAGCGACGTCAGAATCGCGGCCAGATCCCCCTGTTTAGTAAGCATCGGGGCAGCGGTCGCACGAAAATTTGTTCCCAGTTCATTCGCGACAATATGCGCCAGTGTTGTTTTCCCCAGCCCCGGCGGCCCGTACAATAAAACGTGATCCATTGCCTCGGCCCGGGAACGTGCGCCGGATATAAACACGGACAGGTTTTGCTTTAACGCATCATGACCGATAAAATCCGATAATGTTTTAGGCCGAATAGACGCTGCCATATCATCGGGAATATTTGGATCAAAAAATCTGTTATCTGTATTCATTTTATAACAACTTATCTTCGGCGTTTTCGCGGCCGACATATGCTTTTAAATCATTATACATCTGACGCAGGTCGGCCGGTTGGCTATACATCGCATCAGAATTTTTAACGCGAATAGTTTCTAAATCAATCTGGGCCTGTTTTTTCAATATCTGGGTTAAATGCACCGCAAAAGACTTAGCGTCGTCTGTTTCGGTCGCCCCCTGCAGCAGCAGTCCACGATTAGGCCGTGGTGATAAAAACGCAAAATCAGAAACCGACGGATCAGGTGATACCAGCGCGAAGCCTGATACTTCCGGCCGACGCATCATCGCCTGCAGAACGTACCACGCCCCAAGGCCATTTCCCGCCAGCCATATTTTATCACTATCTTCGTTATGATTTTGAATCCAATCAATAACTGTTGCGATATCCAGCATATTATCCGCCGTTGTTCCGATCGCCCCTTCGGAATCATTAACACCGCGATAGTTAAAACGCAGCACAGAAAATCCGGCATCCATAAACGCCCTGAACATTGCATACGATACACGATCGTTCATATGATACTTCTGTCGTGGATTCCCCGATAGCACCACCGCCAAAGGTGCAGCCGGCGTGGCCGATTTGTGATAAACGGCGTGTAGTTTACCCGCATCCCCTGAAATTATGATATCAACCATTGTTTCCACCTTTCCTTAAATATAATAATATAATCGTTTGTTCTTACTTATAGAACAAACATAATACAATTTTCAATAAAAATATTTTTGCTTTGACACAATGCCCACGATTGTTCTAATATTTATCACAGAGAAAAAGGCTTTAATATGGCAAGACTTAGTTTTATGGCGATTTTCATGGCATTAGCATTACCGTCAGCGTATGCTGCAACCGATATGGTATATGAAGATTTTCAAACAATTTATACCGAAACCCCGGTTCAGTCTTACTATGCATACCCCGACGATCCGAACTTTATTCCTGAAACTGAATTTATGGAACGCGCCGATAGCCTGGACTATGACCAGAATATTATCCAAGCGCGCGAGATTGAATCCGCAATGCACCCGGGGGTAATGTTTGCTGATCGCCCGATGATAATATGTCGTAATTTTGGCTGTACGCGTTTAAACGATCGCATAACACGTACGTTTTTGTTTAACAGCCTGGCGAATATGTTTATGATGAACGCCCATTCCCGACTGTATATTTGCGAAGCTGATCCGTTTTCACGTGACTGCCTGCAATCGGGTATATCATTTCCCGTACGCACCGGTATCGCAAATGCATTGATAAAAATACCAAAGGCGACAATATCCCAGGTAAATGTTTCAACGGGCCTGTCAAAGGCGACTGTTGGCATGACGTATGATTTTCTGGTAAACGGGATTGATCGTAAATGCGAACCGACCGTAATGGATATAATGGTCCCGATTAATTCCCAGGCAACACTGTCTAATCGTGAATTTACATGTAATATGACCAGCGACGGTTTAAGCAATGTGTCATTACTGGTCAGCATAGATTATATTGATTTAGACTATGGAATCCTGGGGGGGTATTACTCGCTGGGGATGCAGGGTCCGACGACCGGCGGCGGGACGGGTTACGCGCTGTTTAAAACTGAATTTACAACCGGCGGCATGCAATTTCGTGCATCCGTAGACATAGAAGAAGACGTTCGCAGCCCGAATAACGCCACACGCACAATTCGGCCGGGCGAATACGCTGTTGAACCAATGAAAAAATAAACCGGGCAAAGTTCAATTTTTGGGCTTTTCCGGTGTATCTATTGAACTTTGATGAATAAAGTTATTCTGATTATTGACGACGATGATATGCTGCGGCAAACACTTGCCCGCGGCCTGCGAAACGAAAGTTTTGATGTTATCACCGCAGACAGTGCAGAATCCGCAAATGATATTATTCAGCGTATTCACGTTAATGCGATCGTACTGGACCGAATGATGACGGGAATGGACGGTTTGACATTTCTGCGGCAAATCCGCGATACCGGCAACGCCACCCCGGTTATAATGCTAACGGCGATGACCGGACCGGAAAATGCGATCGCGGGGCTATCGGGCGGGGCGGATGACTACCTTGCTAAACCGTTTCAGATGCGCGAACTGGTTCTGCGATTAAATAATATTATTAAAAATAATCCGACGGCATCCTGTGCAAAACTGCCCCAGGGGCTGGTATTTAGCGATAATGAATTCTTTATCCGCGATGTTAATAACCCGGCATCGCCCCCGCAGATATTATCGCTATCGGGCGAAGAAAAAAAATTATTACAACATTTAACCAGTCCCGTCGGCAATATCGCCCCGGCATCGCCAATGGTCGCAAAACGCTTGCGCGGGAAATTAAATGGTGTATTATCAAACATAGACATAACAACAATACGTGGTCGCGGGTATAAGCTAATTGAAATATCTGCCGACCCGCAGCAAAATGGTGACCGAGTATGAGATTAATACCGCGCAGCTTTTTATGGCGAACAATTTTAATGATAGTTATTCCGTTAATTGTCGCATTGGTAATTGTTGCCAACGCTTTCTTTGGGAATCACTGGGAACGGGTTCATGCGACACTGGCACGTGGTATGGCGGGCGAGATTACGACCATGATGCGCTTTATTGATTCCAATGACGACGACGCAACGCAAACGATGGCCCGCAGTATCGGTGTAAATGTTACAATCAACGATCATCTGAACCGGCCACGTCATAACGATAACCATTCGCGTGAGGCCGGTCCACTGGCATCCGAATTATCCAAGCGTTTAAATCGTCCCGCCGCAATCTATATTGACCGCGGTAAACGTTTGGTATTTATTGACATTCCCACGAACAGCGGTCAGACGGCCACATTTGGCATGTCACTGCATCGTATTTATTCAACCAGCACCGAAGTGTTTATTATATGGCTAATCGGTTCGTTATTAATCGTATCAATATTAATCACACCGTTTATTATTCTGCATTCTCGCAGTATTCGCCGCATAGCCAAGGCCGCGAATAGATTTGGCCGCGGCCTGGACGCACCGGGATTTCAACCGTCGGGATCAAAGGAAATCCGCGAAGCGGCCGGTGCGATGATTACGATGAAGGAACGCCTGGATCGCTATAACCGGACGCGTACAGATATGCTAAACGCGGTTAGCCATGATTTAAAAGCACCGCTGACCCGCATGCGGTTGGCCGTTGAAACCGGCACAGAATCCCAGGCGGATCTATTACGCGATATTGACCGGATGTCGGAAATGATTAACGGGTATTTGGCATTTGCCCGCGGCGAGATGCCGGAAATTGAACAAACGACCGAGCTTCCTGCGATGCTGATACGAATTGCACGTGATGCGGCGCCGACTAAAAAAATTGAAACGGATTTCCCGGATGCCCCGGCACAGTTCTATGCGCGGCCGATGGCATTGGCGCGGGCATTTGGCAATATTATTGAAAATGCCGCCCGGTACGCAAAAAAGAAAATTAAAATCACCGAAATTGATACCCCCGACCAGGTTGAAATCATCATAGAAGATGACGGTCCGGGAATCCCCGACGCGCGAAAGCGCGATGCGATGCGGCCGTTTGTGCGACTGGATGATGCACGCGGCGATAAAACGGGGGGAACGGGCCTGGGGTTGTCCATTGCCCAGACGGCGATTGAAAATCACGGCGGCCAGATATTCTTAGAAGACAGTGATTTAGGCGGTCTGCGCGTACGAGTTGTATTACCATTATAGTAAACAGGATACCAGGGAAGTTATTAAAATGAATTTATATAAATATGTATCAGAATCTGTTAATGAAAAACTGGGCACGTCGGTAAATCTGGAAGTTCCACGTAACCGTGAATTTGGGGACTTTGCCACGAATGCTGCGATGGTTATGGCAAAAACTGCCGGAAAAAACCCACGGGAGTTGGCCGCGGAAATATCTCCGAAATTGGCTGAATTACCATTTGTTGCCGCGACGTCTATTGCCGGCCCGGGTTTTATTAATATTAAATTAAAAGATGAATTCATCTGGGATTCTGCCCGGCACGCAACGGACGTTACGCCCGCGGCCGATCCGATGATTATTGATTTAGACTATGGCGCATATAACGTTGCAAAATCATTGCATATCGGACATCTGCGTACGTCTATTGTTGGTGATACTTTTAATCGCATTGCGAAACTGCTGGGTCATAAAACATATTCATGGAATCACATGGGCGACTGGGGCAAACCGATGGCGCTGATAATCGCGTGGATTGAACGGATGCACCCGGAACTGCCGTATTTCCAGGATAACTTTGACCCCAACACGACGGTGGATTTTGAAATTAACCCGGACGAATTAAATACATACTATCCCGCGGCCAGTCAATTTGCCCGCGAAAACCCGGAATTTCAATCACACGCCCAGGAAATCAAGGCCCGATTCCAAGACGGTCACGCGGGATACTTCGCATTATACGAGAAATTCTTACAGATTTCTTTGGATATGATGAACGACACGGTTCGCAGATTAAATATTTTACCGTTTGATTATGACCTGGGGGAACGTAACGCCGCGAAATACTTAAACGATGTTGAAAAGATATTACGCGAAAAAAATCTGATCCAGCCCAGCAACGGGGCCGAGGTAATAGTTGTAAAAAAAGATACCGACAACGCCCCGATGCCGCCGTATATGTGGACGGATTCCCGCGGCGCGGATACGTATGATTCCACCGACCTGGCGGCGGTTTATTGCCGTAAAAAAACAGATAACCCGGATAAAATCATTTATTTTACCGACCTGCGCCAAAGCCTGCATTTTGAACAGCTATTCCGTGCGGCGGATATGTCGGGGATATTTAAATACTCTGATTTTGAACATATAGGATACGGGACAATTAACGGCGCAGACGGTCGTCCGTTTAAAACACGCGACGGGAATGCGGCAGGACTGGATGATATTATTGATGTAGCCAACACCGCGGTTAACGCGCGCGTTCGCGAATCTGGGAAAAACCTGGATTCGGATACGGTATCGGCAATTGCATTGGCGGCGGTTAAGTTTAACGACCTGGCGCATGATGTGCGATCGGATTATATTTTTGACCCCAATCAGATAACCAGCTTCGAAGGGCGCACCGGTCCATATATTTTATATACCGCCGTTCGTCTGAACAGTGTTTTGAAAAAATCAACTGTCGCGGAATCTGAAAATTATTACCCGATTACATCGGACGAAAGACAGCTGCTAATCGGGATTTTGGATTTTGAACGTACGCTATACAGTGCATTTGATAATCGTGCCACGGATATGATTGCAAACTATGCGTATGATTTGTGCCAATTAATTAATACGTTTTATCATAATTGCCCGATTTTACGGGACGATATTGATCCTGCGACCCGCGGCGCGCGTTTGCATATCGCACGCATTGCCCGCGATACGTTGGCAAAAACGATTGATTTAATGGGGCTGAAAATCCCGGCCGAGATGTAATCCCCACCGCCCATTCCGGGCGGTGTTTTTTACCCATACGGATATACGACGCTGCGGATTTGACGGGGCAGCATACGGTATAATAATACCACAGCGATTTTTCTTGACTTTTACGGGGCTTTGCCACATAATATGCAGGCTTTAATTTATAACAAAGGTAAAATAACAATGGCAGCGACAAAATCGTTAAAAAAATGCGAATTAGATGCTAAATGGTATTTAATTGACGCAACTGATTGCACGCTGGGACGTTTGGCGGCATATACCGCAAACATTCTGCGCGGTAAGCATAAGCCGACATGGACACCGAACATGGACTGTGGCGATCATGTAATTATTATTAATGCAGACAAGGTTGCGTTATCCGGGACCAAGGCTGATAAAACAAAATTCTTTTGGCATTCATTATGGACGGGTTCATTGAAATCTCGTACATTGGGTCAAATGCGTAATGAAAAACCTGAAAAATTAGTATTTAATGCTGTAAAACGTATGATGGGTCGTCGTACATCTGTTGCTTTGGCGAACCAGCGTTTAACTAAACTGCATGTTTATGCGGGCGCACAGCACAAACACGAAGCACAGAAACCAGTCGTTATTGATTTCGCTGGTCTGAACCGTAAAAACAAAAGGGGCGAATAATGACAGAAGCAAAGAAAACTGCAACCGCAGCAAAAGCGACCAAAAAGGCCGCCCCTGCAAAAAAAGCCGCTGTTAAAAAGGCAGCACCGGCCATTGCAAAATTATCTAATGCGACATATGCGACGGGTAAACGTAAAGATTCTGTTGCACGCGTATATTTAATGCCGGGTAAGGGCAATATTATTGTAAACGACACACCGATTAACGAATATTTTCGTCGTCCGGTATTGCAAATGATTATCGCACAACCGTTTGATGTAACAAAACGTGCGGGCGCATATGACATTGTTGCAATGGTTGCCGGCGGTGGTCTGTCCGGTCAGGCGGGCGCAGTAAAACACGGTATATCCAAAGCATTGGAAAAGGCCGAACCAGAACTGCGCAAGGCGTTAAAGGCCGCAGGGTTCTTAACCCGCGACAGCCGTGTTGTTGAACGTAAACACTATGGTGTTCGCAAGGCACGTCGTTCAACACAGTTCAGCAAACGTTAATCGTTTCAGAACAGATTTTCAAAATCCCCCGCACGGGGGATTTTTTTCTTGCATAAAAACCGCCAAATGCTTATATTTGTTGATACGTAGGGCAAAAAGTATAGCCTAATGCAAACGGTCGTTTTAATTCGGCAATATGGGAGTGGTAAATGTGGCGGAATTCAGGGATTTTTTTAGGCAAGTTTTGTGCTAATTTAATCCACCACTTATTTTTCTCTTTTGTGGTTCTGCTGGCATTTATTAATATCTCTTATGC
>CALDAH010000010.1 GCA_937903135.1 uncultured Alphaproteobacteria bacterium
TCCCAGCCGGCAGGCATCGGGCCGGTTATATCTATGGTCTTGTCCGCGGATACGACCAGGTCTTTAAACGAGCTTAATACAATCCCGCGGCCCGGGACACCGTTATAGAACAGGTTATTACCCGTACTAACGATATCCCCCGCCTGAAAGCGCACCAGGTTAAATATATTCGGCGGGGTATCCAGCATTGTTCGCCCGACCGTAATACGTGCGCCCGGCCGCGATAGAATATTTTTATCATAATCGTCCCCGAATAGCGTTACCTGCGCATCCAGGCCGGCCAATAACATCGCCATATTTGCCTGGTAAAAATTCCCGGAACTGTGCCTGTAATCGTCGCGATGCCATCTATTAAAGTTCTGGTTATGACGGTAAATAAAATCTATTATCGGGAACGTAAACAGGCGGTTATCAAAGCTATAATTACTAAACGGATCACCGGCGGGGATGTATTTCATATCATTACGTCGGGCGATATTCTGTGCCCCGCGCGTTGTCGGCAAAACGTGGTCCGAATCCACGTCCATC
The DNA here is from genome assembly GCA_937903135.1 of uncultured Alphaproteobacteria bacterium. Lineage (GTDB taxonomy): Bacteria > Pseudomonadota > Alphaproteobacteria > Rs-D84 > Rs-D84 > Enterousia. The sequence continues at coordinate 529 of CALDAH010000010.1, forward strand.
TGCATTTCCAATGCATTTATCCCCAATCGCAGGCCAAGAAGTTGTTCATAAAAATCTGCGGCATAAAAATCTTGGCCGCTGTATACGACGCGCCGGCCCGGGACAGCGATATCTGAATTAATATCAAAATCAGATCCTAAAAAACGGCCGCGACCAGAATCTGGGTTAAATTCAAATCGTAATGTTTCCGCCATATCCTGAATATCTAAAAAATACCTGTCGTTGATATTAATCGCATGAACGACGGCGTCGGTATTATATCCCTGGATTCGGGGTTCTAATAACAATATCTCTGCGCTGGCGACGTCAATTATAATAATCTGACATATCGCACTAAATGCTTTTTGTTTCCAGGGTTTCATTTGTACTCTCGTCAATTAACGTAACAGATGCATCGCCCGCAGGCATTTGAGTTAACGGAATATCCAGAACCCGCGACGGGGTCGTCATAAATATTCTGAAATTAGATATTTTACCGATTTCCCGACGACCGTCTTTGACCACGACCGACCCGAAAAATGATCGTGATCCCGCGCGTGATATGGTTACCACCGCCACCGGTCGGCCGTCGCGTTTTATAACACGCGCATTATCAATCTGGGCCGACGAATTTAATTCGCCGTGAACGATCATAACCGGGATTGATACCCCGTATAAAGGCTTCAGATTTATTACCAGCCCGCCCTTTTTACCATCGGATGTCCCGTATACATCGGACGGTCCGGGCAATTCACGAATTAGCATATGCGATACATATTCCCCGGCCGGGGCGGCGGCCATACCACGACGACGAACGCGCACGACCTGGGATTGGCCGGGCTGCAGCGTCGCCTGGTGCGGCGACCATTCCAGATACGGCCCTGCGAACGGGTTACCTGCAATCGGTTCGGATATTTCTGAATACCGCCCATCGGACGATTGCTTAAAATTTACCATGGTTATGTTATAGGTTTTCTCGGACTGGGAATTATTGGTAAATCGCACCTGGCCGGTGCGGCCGGCGGTATCGCCAAGCTCTAAATAATACGGCGATAGCGAGATATTTCCATACGCGGCCGCCCCTGATAATAATGATATAGCCAATAAAATTTTTCGCAGCATTTATACAATCCTTTTAATAACTTACTGTGATATTATATGTTCCGTTATATGTTCCGGCCGCCTGGGCAGTGTTGATGTTTAAGCTGGCCCCGACGCGAAGTGTCATCGTCCCCGATGAATTTAAAGTTGAATTATCCCCGGCCGGGGTTCTGGTGAAATTATTAACCGTCATGGCGGCCCCGGGTCCGGTCAGGGTCGCCGTTGACGGCAGTGTTATTGTTACCGCCGTATTGGGGTTACCCGTTATTGAAAACACGCCCGCCGCACCGGGTTTACTGGCGATTAAATTTACCCCCGACTGACCCGATTGAACCGTTCGCGTCCCATTCTGGGGCAGCAGCGTTACAACCGAGTTCCCGCCCCTGGCCTCTATGCCGCCAAATGTCATCGCGGTTGTCTGGGACACCGACAGCGGCCGCCATAGCGTTAGGGTTATCGGCAGCGTAACCGTCGCCGTGCCGCCAAGTAACGAACTGGCCTGGATTTGAACCGACCCTGTATAGTTTCCGGGTATAGATGCAGATGTAAAATTCATTGTCCCGCCAACATTTGCCGTCGCCGACGGGTTCAGCAGCGATACCTGCAGGTTCGGGGTAATCGTAAAATTATTTACCGTAACCGTCCCGCCGCTGCCGTTTGATAATGTTACCGACGAACTTAGAAACGTCATCGTAACTATGTTTGCAACATTGCTAAGGCCGCTGCCGGTATATACCGCCTGGCCGGCGTAGTATGCCGTACCGGACGGGGCAACCGTTGCCGTGCCGTTGGTATTAATTGACCCGTTCAGGCCAATAACAACCGACCCGGATGTACTGGACGGGATCAGTGTCCCGAACGAAAGATTTTTGGTGGCTGTAAATGTAGTGGCCGTGGCAATATTCGGCACGGCCACTGTGACAACAAAAAATAATAAATACCGTATCAATAGTTTACCGTTACTATATATGTACCGTTATATGTCCCGGGGGCTTGGTTCGCCCCGACGTTCAGATTTGCCCCGACATTTAACGCCAGGTTACCACTTGCGTCGGTTGTATTACTTGCTGGCGTAGTGGTTGATGTAAATGTATCAATGGTCATGGTATTTGACCCGCTGGTAACCGAACCGTTCGCAAATGTTATATTTAATGCCGTAGACGGCTGGGCCGTTATTGAAAAGTGTCCCGCCGCCGCAGTGCCATATGTCGTCAGGGTCGGGGACGACGTTACACCCGCCGGCGTTAATGTTACAACCCCGGCCGTTGCGGCGGGCATAACTGTTCCGAAATTCATCTGTTGTGTCTGGTTCGCCGTTATGGCGGTCTGAATTACAACACTGGCATTTCCCGTTACAGAAACGGCAGACGCCATATTAGGTATCGCAATCGCGGCAATCACCGCAAGAAGATTAATTTTCATTTTTTATCCTTTTTATGCACCTGGTTAATATTTTATTTTATATGGCGGGGTATATCTATTGGACGCTTTTCCTAGTGCTAAAACTTTAAGTATTTTCAGCGTTGTCGCGGTTAAGTTTTATTTTCTTGATTTTGGTCGCAAATTTATTACTATGTTAACCCGAGAGATAAATATATCCCCCCGCGGGGATAAGGAAAAATCCCCCCTTGTAATTTTATTACAGTTTGGAATAACAATTATTATACGGGGAACTGATCGCGCCGTCACAGATTCACTACAAATAAAGCCTGACTTTATTCGCAATGAATTGTGTGGCGGGGCAAAACGATAACTTATTAAAAAGGAATATAAATGGTAAAAGTTCGTGAAAAAAAATCACCGGCCAAGGATAAATCCGGTGCAAAAAAACCGGCCATGATTACCGGTATGAACAAACATGAAAACGATAAAAACGACGATAAAGTTTACTTTATGGCATTGGGTGGCCTGGAACATATCGGCCAGAATATGTATGTATATAAATACAAGGGTAAATATCTGGTCGTTGACTGCGGTATGGGATTTTTAGAAGAAGAAATCGGCGCAGGCGACGTTCAATACTGTGATACAACGTGGCTGGAAAAACGCAAAAAAGACGTCGTCGGATTTGTTATTACCCACGGGCACGAAGATCATATCGGGGCATTAAAATACATATGGCCGAAATTCAGAAAACCGATTTACTGCACCCGTTTCCCGGCCGAAACACTGCGTCAGACATTCGCCGGCATTGAAATGGATTTTAACCCGAAAAAAGATATTGTTGAATTTGATCATAACGGTGCGGTATTAAAACTTGACCCGTTTGAGGTTGAAACGTTCCACGTTACCCATTCCATCCCCGAGGCCCAGATGTTAATCATCAAAACCGGGGCGGGAAAAATTCTGCACACGGGCGACTGGACATTTAACGACGATATTCCAATTGAGGCCCCGACAGATTTCGCCCGTCTGCGTGAAATCGGATCTGATCCGAAGCTATTGGCGTGTATGTCGGATTCAACATCCATATCCCGCCAGGAAAAACAAACGACCGAGGCCGAGGTTCGCGAAACCCTGACTAAAATCATGAAAGAAGCCCCCGGCCGCGTAATCGTAACCGGTTATTCACGCAGCCTGGCCCGTATGAAGATGTTCGCCCAGGCCGCACACGACGCCGGACGCGTTGCCGCGATAAAGGAACGCAGTAACCCGAACCCTGTGCCGTATGTCGGACTGCCGGAATTCCGTGAAATGGGTATTAAATTCGGATATATTAACAAAGATGACGTATACCTTTATAACGAAATCAAGGATCTGCCCGCTGAAAAACAGGCAATATTTTTAACCGGATCCCAGGGTGAACAGTTTGCAATGCTAACCCGGCTGTGTCGCGGTCATGTAAAAGAGATGAAGCTGCAGCCGACAGATACAGTTCTGTTCAGCGCAATTATTATCCCGGGCCGTGAACGTGATGTTTCGTTCCTCTATAACAAACTGGCCCGGATGGGGATTAAAACACATACAATATTTGATACGGACCATCTGCACGCCAGCGGACATGCCGGACGCCCGGAATTTGAACGGTTCTATGACTTGGTTCATCCCCAGGTCAGTGTCCCAATGCACGGGGATTATATTAACGAAATGTTAAACGGTAAAATGGCAATGGAACGTGGCGGGGCAAAATATATGATGGTCGTTCATAACGGGGAAATGATTGCCTTGGCCGATGGGGAAGCGCCATATATCGCCGAAACCATTGAAACCGGTTTTGTCGTAATGGAGGGCGAAACCGAACGCAGTGCAAATGACCAGGTATATAAAAACCGTAAAAAGATTGCAACCAACGGTGCGGTATTTGTTACCCTGCCCGTTGATAAGCGTGGTTTTCTGAAAGGCGTCCCAGAGGTATCCAGCGCCGGAATATTTGAAACCGACGACACCGGATTTATGAAGCGTCAGATTCAAATTGAGATTACCCGGGCCATTGACGCGCTAAGCAAATCCGAACGCAAGGATCGCGATAATCTAATTCGCGCGGTTCAGATCGCCGGGAACAAGGTTGTACGCGCATCCCTTGGGGCGGATAAAAAACCGCAGTATAGCGTACATTTCGTTCAGAAATAAAAAATCCCCGCGAAATGCGGGGTTTATTTATTTCCAATAACAATTGGCGGTATATGTGCCGCGGCCACTGGTATCGGCAAATGACGCCCCCGATGGCATATAGCAATCTGTCTGGGCCGTTGATCCGACCGCTGACGTACCATCGTCCGGGCATGCGGTACAATTTTTATCTGATCCGTAAAAACCCGCCTGGCAGCGATAAAGGCAATCGCCCGTAGATCTATCACACATCGTCTGAACAGCGTTGGTTAACGAAGTCCATAGATTTGCATTTCTGCAATCTCGGTGCGTACATACCTTTATAGTTGGGCCACTGCCACCCGACCCACACGGCGGGCAACATTCAGGGTTGTTTGCAAAACATTCAACACCATCCACGGTTTGATATCCGCAGTTCATACAGTCAGTCGGGATTTCAATATCCACCGCGTATGATTCAGAGATAGATAACATAGCTAATAACACAGATAAAATAATTTTCATGAATGCCCCCTGGGTTTTAATTAAAAACCGCCAAAGACTTGGCGGCCGGGGATTTAAGAAAATCATACTTAACAATGACCCTGCTGACCTTTGGTTAAAACCTGTTTCATAGTCAACAGATCCCCGACCGATTTAAACAGTCGGGTGTTATAAAACATACGGCGCAACGTGCGCCGACAGTTTCATCGTCGGATTCAATACGTAATTCACGTATCGGTTAAGTAATAGGATTTCTTATGTCCCAGAAGCCAACATCCCTGCTAGTTTCACTGTAACTATATTCCATATGCCGAATAAAAACAAGCCTAAACTACTTTACTTTTATAAAACCGCAAATATAATAATCCGTATGTTAAAACAATTTTGCGTTCTTATATCTTTTAAGCGTTGGCAGCGCAGCTGGTGATTTATTTATTTTGGCCAAAATTATGGCTTTCATTTTCTAATTAAACATATTAAAATTCAAAACGATAAAAGGTTATTTATTATGTCAGATAAAATTATTTTAACAGGTATTAAACCGACCGGACAGCCGCATCTGGGGAACTATGTCGGTGCATTGAAACCGTTAATAGAAAGCGCGAAAACAAACAAAACATTTATGTTTATCGCCGACCTGCATGCGTTAAATATTATTCATAACCCCGCCGATATTAAACAGCATACATATGAAATTGCGGCGATATTAATTGCCCTGGGGCTGGATTTAAATAACGCCGTATTATTCCGTCAATCTGATATAGTCGAGGTATATCAGCTATCAACCATGTTAATGAACGTAACGCCAAAGGGACTGATGAACCGCGCCCATTCGTATAAGGCTGCGATGGATAAAAACGCCGCCGCAGGCCAGGATACTGACGCCGGGGTTAATATGGGGCTTTATACATACCCGGTTTTAATGGCGGCAGATATTTTATTATATAATTCTGATGAAGTACCCGTCGGCGCGGATCAAAAGCAACACGTGGAATTCGCACGTGATATCGCCGGGTATTTTAATAATATATACGGGCCGACGTTTAAACTGCCCAATGCCGTTATCGGGCCCGATGCGGGGCTGATCCCCGGACTGGATGGCCGAAAAATGAGCAAATCATACGATAATATAATCCCATTGATGGCGGCCGAAAATGAACTGAAAAAGAAAATTATGCGAATTATAACCGACAGCAAGATGCCCGACGAACCAAAAGATCCGGATACATCAACGATATTTCAATTATATAAGCACTTTGCGACCGACGATGAAATTGCCGCACTGCGCGATCAGTTTTTATCCGGCGGCATGGGATACGGCACGGCAAAAAATATATTGTTTGAAAAGATAAATTCGGTATTAACACCAATTCGGGAAAGATATAACTATCTAATGACACATACCGATGAAATTGATTCAGTTTTGGCGGATGGTGCGGCCCGGGCACGCGTTGTGGCGACGGCAACATACGAACGTGTTCGGCGTGCTATGCTGGGGTAAAAATTAAAAACACAACAAGAAAGGAGAAAGAATATGAAAAAATCACTAATCTGGGCAGGCAGTGTTATTGGCGCAGGCGCAGTTTTAGCACTGGTCTTCGGTGCATTTAACCGCACACCACTGCCGCGAACAATAACTGTTACCGGCGAATGCCTGACGTCCGTGCCAAAGGATCGTACGGCAATTACACTGCGCGTAACCACCCTGGATAAATCCGCCGCCGTTTCAATGAAACAGGCAACGGCAAAGATAGCCGAGATTACAAGCTATCTGAAAACCCAGGATGTAAAGATGCAAACGACCCAGTTTGATTCATATGAAAAAACCGAATGGGACAGAAACGCCCAGAAATCAATTACACTTGGGATTGAAACCAATATCGCCATAGAGGTATCATCCGACAGCGTTGATACAATTGAAAAGGTTTTAAGTCAGTTTGCCGGACAGCCGGATATATATTCTGAAAACCTGCGAATGTTTACAAGTTCTGAGGCGATGAAGCCCGTACTTGAAGACTGCCTGGGCGTCGCCGTTGAAAACGCACGCGCCCGTGCCAATGCATTAGCGGCCGGTGATAAACGTCATGCGGGAAAAATGCTGGACGTGTCATACGGGGCAAACGTTGGGAACGTGCAACGCCCGACGGCTAATTTCCTGCGCAGCAGTGCAAAAATGGCCGTAATGGAATCCGCGATGGATTCTGCCATTGCCACCGGCGGGATCGTATCAAAAGATACCGAGGTATCCGTTAGCGTATCTGCTGTATTTGAAATCAAATAAATATGAATAATATCATCGCTGTATTTGTTGAATATCTGACCAAAACAAAGAAGTATTCTGCGAATACGGCGATGGCATATGAATCAAATATTCGTGATTTTTTAAATTTTTGGGAAATATATACCGCCAACCCGCCTGTGCTGCGGGATATCGCCCGGGCGGATACAACATGTTTTCGTGCATGGCTGGCCGACCGAAAAAAACGAAATATATCCGCCGCATCCAACGCCCAGGCAATGTCGTCAATACGCGCACTGTATCGTTTCCTGGGGAAAAAATATAATATAAAAAACGAAGCGATATCTTTAATATCATCGCCGCGCGTTCCGCGAAAGCTGTCCCGGGCAATTAACCCGATTGACGTTGATAATATGAAAAGCGCAATTCGCGCAATTGACAATAATGCCCCATGGATGGCGGCGCGTGACTGGGCGTTGGTTGTATTAATATACGGATGCGGCCTGCGTATATCCGAAGCGTTATCACTGCGAATGCGCGATACACGCGGGGATCGTAAAACATTACGCATTATCGGCAAAGGACGCAAAGAACGCATCGTCCCCGTATTACCCGCGATATGGGCGGCAATTGATAAATATATATCCGTATGCCCGTTTATTTTAAACGCCGACGATGTTATATTTCGCAGTGTTCGTGGCCTGCCGATGTCATCACGTATGGCGGAAAAGGTTTTGGAAAACATCCGATGCTATCTGCAGCTGCCCGATTATGTAACCCCGCATGCACTGCGTCATACATTTGCCACGGCGTTATTATCCGACGGGGCGGATCTGCGCAGTATCCAAGAACTGCTAGGGCACGCGTCATTGTCCACCACGCAGTTATATACCAAGGTAAATACCCGGGATCTGTTAAATATATATTCAAATGCGCACCCGCGGGCCGGCGGTAAAAAATAAATCAATAAAAACAATAATTATATTTGTAAATAATACCCTTGTGGCAGATTTGACAACAATAAAATTTAACTACATAATGATATGTAAATTAATTATTAAACCGACAGGATATATAAATGTTCTTATCAATAGATCAAACCTTTTCTCTGGAATCCATGAAACTTTTAGAGCAGACGGCCAAACCAACAGAACTGGCAATAATCCAAGGCGCAGATATTATCGGCCCTCGCAATAATATAGCCACTAAATATTGGACGATATCACCAAGTGCTTCTGAATCGGGGCATGTCCAATGCTGTGGCCACGATACAACCTTGGTTAACCCGACCGCACGGTACGTATGCGCCCGGCCAGTGTTGTTGCCGGCGGTAACATCAAAGATCCCGGAAAGCGACATAAACGTCATGTACAAATTTAAAAACACATGGATCGCAGAATACGGCAACTATCCCCAGAGGGCACTTGGGTCAGCCGAAAGCTTAGGACTGGATCAGGCCGTTGAATGCAAACGGGCCAAACCTACTGGCGAGAAATACACATTTAATGCATATTCAATAAACCGCAATGATGTAAAGCTGCGCGACCATACAGAATATTCATACAACGGCCGTTTATATACACGTGTTCGCGGCGCAACAGATAACAGGTACAACCAACTTTTGGATGGTCGCCGGGTTATGGAATATGAACCATACTGGATTGAGGTATTGCCGGTTCAATGAATTCAGGATAAATCTGGTATATGGATATCACTGCATGGGCTGTTCGCGAATATCCCATTTGATACAACAAATGTATATCGGGGCGTTTTTACTAAAACATTTATTTCCAAGTATATGAATGATTATTTTTATCCAGAATTAACACAGCATATTACATATGAAAATACGTTTGAAAAGCCGGCCCCGGTTGCAACGCCAATTATTCCAACCAAAGAGATATCCGAGGCGGATATGGAAAGCTTACTAAACAGCATGCTTTCCATACACAAAGAATTAAAAAACATTGAAAATGTTATTACATCCGTTCTAAATCGCGGAATTAGTAAATAATCAATGCAAAACAATACCTAATTGTATGCACGATTTGAATTATATTTTAATTCTCACAAATAACAAACCCCGCCTGCTGACAGGGTTTGTTAATAATACCAGTGCGCGTTATAATATCGGACTATTCAAATTTAACCTTTGGCGCGGCGCGTTCGGTGCTGTCAATCTCAAACAGCTTTTCCGGGGTAATACCAAATATTCGCGCAACGATATTGGACGGGAATTGCTGAATCTGTGTATTCAGCCCCATTACAACCGGATTATAAAACTGACGGGCTGCCTGAATCTTGGTTTCGGTATCTGTAATCTCGCGCTGAAGTTCCAAGAAGTTTTCATTCGCCCGCAGCGTTGGATAGCTTTCGGATAACGCAAATATTGTTTTTAACGTAGCGCTAAGCTTGTTTTCGGCCGCATCGCGTGTATCCGGCCCGGCGGACATTGCCGCATTACGCGCCGCAACAACCGCATTCAGGGTTTCCTTTTCATGCTTTGCTGCGCCACGGACAGTTTCAACCAGATTAGGAATTAAATCATAGCGACGCTTCAGCTGGGTGTCAATTGTTGCCCATGCCTCGCGCGATTGGTTTTTACGCGCGATCAACCCGTTATATACCGCAATAAAATATAATAACACAACAGCAATAATTGCAATGGCGGTCCACATTATAAAACTCCTTTGTTCGTTATTTTTATTTTATATAGTTTTCACGTTAATTGCAATTAAATAGAAATCACAGGAATTATAATACGAAATAAAAAATCCCCTGAAACGTATTTCAGGGGATTTAATGCAAACCGCCGATTAAAACGGGATATCATCACCGATATCGGATACCGATATTTCTTCGCGCGGGGCGGCCGGTGCAGACGCCGGGCCATAATCGCCGCCGGACATTGCGCCATCCATGGCCTTTGCGCCGCTTAAAATAACCATCTGGCCGGCGAATGGGTTTAATACAACCTCGGTTGTGAAAACATCCGCGCCCTGCTGATTTTGCCATTTACGGGTTTTAAGTGCCCCTTCGAGGTATAGCTTTGTACCCTTTTGCAGCATACGTTCGGCAACATCTACCAAATTCGGGTTAAAGATTACAACGCGATGCCATTCGGTTTGTTCTTTTTGTTCCCCGGTTTGACGATCGCGCCAACGTTCAGATGTCGCTAATGAAAAACTAACTACTTTCTGTCCGCTTTGCATAACACGAACCTGAGGGTCCTGGCCAACGTTCCCGACCAAAATTACTTTATTTATACTGCCTGCCATATCGCTTTCCTTTTTAAGTTTTTATTTAGTACCATTATTTGAGCAATAAAACCTATTAATTGCAAGTAAAAACGCCATAGCCCTTAGATACTTGACTTTTTCACCGAAATAATGTATAATATTTTTATCATACGGGCATAATTCTATGACCTGATTTTCCAAGAAAGGATTTTATATGCATATTAATGAGCTAAAGGCTAAAACGCCGCAACAGTTATTAAAAATGGCCGAAGATATGGGGATTGAAAACCCGTCCCAGCTGAATGTTCAGCAGCTGCGATTTGCCGTTATGCGCGTATTTGCCGCAGATAAGAAAGTAACACTAATCGGCGACGGCGTATTGGAACGGATGCAGGACGGTTTTGGTTTCCTGCGCGCACCGGAAAGCAATTATCTGGCCGGGCCGGACGATTTATATGTATCGCCAGCGCTGATTAAGAAATACGGTTTAAAAACCGGCGACTACATAGAAGGTCAAATCCAGGCACCGCAAAATGAATCCGAACGCTATTTTGCGTTGGAAACGATTGAACGCGTTAACGGTGATTCGCCGGAAAAACTGCGTCACCGCGTATCTTTTGACGATATGACGCCGCTATACCCCGATGAACAGCTAAAGATGGAGGTCCCGACCGATACAGACAAGGGACGAGACCTATCCGCCCGCGTTATTGATTTAATATCCCCGACCGGTAAGGGTCAACGCAGCCTGATCGTTGCACCGCCACGTACCGGGAAAACTGTTATGCTGCAAAATATTGCTCATTCAATCGCAACAAACTACCCGGATGTTAAGCTGATTGTTTTATTAATTGATGAACGCCCCGAAGAAGTTACCGATATGCAACGCAGCGTAAAGGGCGAGGTTATTTCATCAACGTTTGACGAACCGGCCGCCCGACATATCCAGGTTGCCGAAATGGTTATTGAAAAGGCCAAACGTTTAGTAGAAGCCGGCCAGGACGTCGTTATCCTGCTGGATTCCATAACACGCCTTGGGCGCGCATATAATACCGTCGTCCCAAGCAGCGGTAAGGTTTTAACCGGCGGCGTGGATGCGTATGCGCTGCAGCGTCCGAAACGCTTCTTTGGCGCGGCCCGCAACATAGAAGGCGGCGGCAGCCTGACCATCATCGCGACAGCGTTGGTTGATACCGGATCAAAAATGGACGAAGTTATTTTTGAAGAATTCAAAGGGACGGGAAACAGCGAAATTATTCTGGACCGCAAGCTGTCCGATAAACGCGTATACCCGGCGATTGATATTACAAAATCTGGCACCCGCAAAGAAGATCTGTTGGTCGGACGTGATACATTATCAAAAATGTATGTGCTGCGCCGCATAATTAACCCTATGGGAACACTCGAAGCGATGGAGTTCCTGTTAGATAAACTGCGGTTAACGAAAACCAATACGGATTTCTTTGGTTCTATGAATCAATAACAAACGCCCGTTCGGGCGTTTTTTTACGGGACAATTAACATGACACGAATATATATCATGGTCGCCATCGCGGCCGTTATTGCGTTCGCATATTACACCGGACAGCGTATTGCCCGGGCCGAATGCCGCGCCGATAGCGCGATAAATGCAACCAACACAAATACAGATATTATTAATACCATAGGGAAAATAAATGCCGAAACTCTTAATACCAATACTGGCGATATCCGTCGCATCCTGCGTGCGCGATATACAATCGCCGAATAATTCATCGGCCGTGCTGCTGTGCCAACCGATATATGGCCGCGCACACGACTGGGATATTATAAGCGACGATTTGGCCCGAAATATTTACCGCCATAACCTGACCTGTGAAAAATATACAAAACAATAAAAATACGCGCATACGCGCGTATTTTTACCCGTTTTAGATATAGCAACCATTATCTACTATATGCCAAGTGCATAACACATGCAATAGGATTAGAACACTTAAATTTATTCCCACATTCGTTATATAGACAGCTTTCGCATACCTCATAAGGTGCTTTGTCAGATTTATTTTTAATTACATCCACGTTATATGGACATTTACCACCATCGGCCGACATACACGTCCCCGATAATTTTTTAAATTCACAACTTTCTTTTGTACATTTTGACATAATATTATCCTTTTATTAAATATAACTATATAAATATATAGCACAAATTTATAGTTTGTCAATACCCTTATTGTTTTTGCCCGTCCCTGCCCTGCGCATGGGATTGACCGGGAATTTCGCCAAACCGCCCCGCGCCCGGAACATCCGCGGTGCATTCCGGGTAAAAACGCAGACATTTCATCATACGGCCGAAATGGGTCAATAAATATAATCCTATATTTATTTAATATCGTTTGCATCAGGATTGGTTTCCGCCGGAAAAATCACCCCAGGAAAACATACAAATAGAAAATAATTTATAAAGCAATAGAATGCATAGCGAAGATAATCTTATGAATTTGGTGTATTTAAGCCTTGTTCTGGATGTATTGCAATCGCCCGGTTTTCCGGGCGTTTGTGTATTTTATTGCATTCATATACCGCCCGCGATAGAATTATTATTATGAAAACAGAAATTGATATAGACAGTTTACCCGGGACGGCATTTCAGCGTGACGTTTGGCGCGCAATTGCATCAATTCCGCGCGGGACAGTGGTAAGCTATTGTCGGCTGGCACAAATGGCGGGGCATCCGAATGCCACGCGGGCGGTCGCATCCGCCGTGGGTAAAAACCCCATACCACCGATTATCCCGTGTCACAGGGTTATTCGCAGCGATGGGACAATCGGCGGATATTCCGGCAACGGCGGGGTTGAAAAAAAGCGCGCACTTTTAGCCAGCGAAGGCGTGGTATTTAAATAAAAAAACGGCAATAATGCCGTTTTTTTTAATCGTGTTCCATATTATTGGTTTTCTTTTCCAATTTTTTGGTCCATTCGTTATCAGGGAAGTTCAGCTTTAGCATATCTGCATAACCGCGCGCCTGTTCGTCCAGGCCGATGGCCGTATACGCCTCGGTTAAACGAAACATGGCCTCGGGCGTCATTACGGTTTCCTGGGCGGTTGCAACGACCGACTGCAGATGAGATATCGCACTGGGCCAGTTCTGGCGCACCATATCATTACGGGCGGCATACATAACCTTGCCCGCGATATAGTTTTTCAGTATCGCGATTTTATTTTTCGCGTTTTCAGCATACGGCGAACGCGGGAAACGCTGAACCAGCTGTTCGAACTGCTGCAGGGCATATACCGACATCCCCGGTTCACGGCGAACGTCACTTACCTGGCGGTAATAGCACATCCCGCGCAGGTATAAAATATACGCCACATCCGCGTGACCGGGATGAAAACGCATAAAACGATCCGCGGCCAGGATTGCCCCGGCGAAATCCCCATCCAGATATTGCGAATATGCCGCCATTACCAGCGCATCGGCCGCCCAGGGACTGGCCGGGTATTGCGTTTCGGCAACCAAGAATTCAGCCGCCGCTTCTTCGTAGTGTTCTTTGTTAAACTCGTCATATGCTTTTGCGTAAATCTGGGGCAAAGTCTGTTCCGGAACGATTTTTTTATCCGCGCCGGCACACGCCGCCAGTGATAACGATGCAACAAATAATATTAATATTTTTTTCATTTATTCCTGCCTTGATTTTATATCTTGATACGCAGTATAATCAATTCTATGAAACTAGGCAAACATATTTTCGGGGTTGGTGCAATGACTGGCATCAGCCGTATATTTGGATTCATTCGCGATATGCTGATCGCACGCGTATTGGGCGCGGGACGACTATCGGATATATTCTTGGCCGCGTTTAAGCTGCCGAATCTGTTTCGCGACCTGCTTGGCGAAGGGGCACTGTCCGCGATTTTTATCCCGATGTATACCGACCTGCGCAAAGATGACGCGTTCGCTAAAAATGTATTTTCATGGCTAATGGTCGTTTTACTCGGCATAACTATTTTATTCGAGATATTTATGCCACTGGTAATCTGGGGCCTGACCCCGGGGTTTGACGCCGACCCCGGCAAGATGCAATTTACCGTGATCATATCACGAATAATGTTCTGCTATGTTATATTTATATGCGGGGCGGCGTTCCTCTCGGCGATATTAAATGCATTTTCACGGTTTCTGTTGGCGGCGTTTATGCCGGTATTGCTGAACCTGATGCTGATCGGGGCGTTGTTATTATCGGCATTTTATGCACCGGGAACAATATTATATATAATGGCCGGCACAGTTGTTCTATCCGGGATTGTTCAATTTGGTATCTTATGGGCGCGCGTTCGCCGGCGACACTTTGGCCTGCGGCTGGTTATCCCCCGATGGACACCCGGGATAAAGAGTTTGTTTAAACGGCTATCTATTAGTATCGTCGGGAACGGTTTTTATCAAATAACAATTATCGTCGGAACACTGGTCGCAAGCTTTCAGAACGGCGCAGTATCATGGCTGTATTATTCCGACCGAATTGTTCAGCTGCCGTTTGCAATAATTGGACTGGCGGTCGGGACAGTTTTAATGTCGTCAATATCAAATGCGCTGGCGGATAAAAATATGCGCAGTGTTTATATTCAACAGAACTCTTCGCTGCGCCGATCGTTAATGCTAACCGTGCCATGTGTCGCGGGTCTGTTTGTTTTAGCGCACCCGATTATAAAATACTTATTTGAATACGGCGCATGGACGGCCGCGTCAACAAATGCCGTCGCCGCCGCAATAATGATCCAGGTATTCGTTCTGCCCGCGATGCTGGTCAGCCAGATATACAGTAAAACACTTTACGCCGCCCAGGACGTTAAAACACCGGTAAAGACCAGTATGATATCACTTGGCGTCGCGGCGATAATATACCTGGCCGCGTTCCCGATTATCGGATATCTATCCATACCGGTCGGGATAGTGGCCAGCGGCTATCTAAAGAACTTTTTAGTTGGCCGGGCATGCCGAAAGCGCGACCTGTTCCGACCCGATGCCCGTACAATTCGCGCCATTGTTGCATTTTCGGTACTATCGGCCGTGCTGGGGTGCGTTCTGTGGTTCGTCCCGATTAACAGTATCGCGACACTTATCGCAGCAATCGCCGGATATGCTGTTATATACCTGCCGGTGGCTTATGTAATTGACCGTAAAATATAGCCTAAAATAAAGTTGAAACGGGGCTTTTTATGTGATAAAATTATATCATAAGAATGTAAGGAGTCCCAAGAATGACAAAAAAAGTAGTTTCATTGGCAGTTCTGTCTGCCCTGTTGACCGGTTGTATGAACAACGGCGCAACAAACAGCACAACAAATTACGGCAGTGACGGATTCGGCGAAGAAGTCTTGGTCAGTGCCGACGATCAGGCATTAAATAACACATACCTGTTATCCGCCGCCCCTAAATACTATATCGGCAGCGCATATAAGGTTGAAGATGTTCAGTATATCCCGGTTGAAGATTTAACATATAACCAGACCGGCATCGCAGGCATTGTACCGGCGGAACTGAACGGAACAAAGACAAGCAACGGCGAAATATTTGACATTAATCAGATGGCCGCGACCAGTAAAACTTTACCGCTGCCGACAATTGCGCGCGTAACAAATCTGGATAACGGTCAATCGGTGGTTGTTCGTGTTAATAACCGCGGGCCGTTTGTAAATACACGTATTATGGATCTGTCCCCGGCGGCGGCACGTAAAATCGGCATGACCGGCCAGTCCAAGGTTCAGGTTCAGGTTTTACCGGATCAATCCATCGCGGTAAAGAATGCAACACTGGGCGCGACAACAATTCAAACAGTTGAAACAACCCCGACCCAGGTAATTGAAACAACAACCGTTGTATCACAGCCTGCGACCACCGGCGATTACAGTGTTCAGGTTGCCGCATTCTATGCCGAGGACAGCGCAAACACATTAGCGCAGAGAATGCAAACATACGGCAACGCCGTTGTTATAAAGGAAGGCGATATGTATAAGGTTCGCATCGTTGACCTGGACGCGGCCAAGGCACGTAATGTAATTGACGCCCTGCGCAATAACGAAGGTATGGCACCTGGACTGTTAAAGAACGGTCGCTGGATAAATGCCGACAGCATTTAAAAAATCCCCCATCGGGGGATTTTTTTTAACCCATTGATTCCAACCGTTCAATTCGCACCGATGTTTTCGGGTGGGTCGCGAACAGCGAACTGGCAAATTCACGTGGGCCGGCCGGCGATTCAATACACGCCGCCGACATAGACTTTACATCAGATATGCATTTTACATGCGAATCTGTTGATATTTTACGCAGTGCACTGGCCAATGCACGTGGATTGCGCGTTATCTGTGCCCCGGTTGCATCGGCGGCAAATTCACGATTACGCGATATCGCCATTCGTAATATTGGCGTAATAATCCAATTAAATACCATAAACGCCAGCCATACCATTAATAAAACCGCTGCCCCGTTTGATTTTTCATTATTATCGTCGCGCGGGGCATATAACGCGCCACGTAATATCGCATCTGCGATAAATACCGTAACGCCGACGCCGGTTATTAGCAGCATATCCAGTCGTATATCACGGTTGCCGATATGGGCCATTTCATGGGCGATTACCCCTTCCAGTTCGGGCCGGGTCAGGCGATTTATAATCCCGCGCGTTAATGCCACCGACGCATCGCGCGGCCCGCGGCCGGTTGCAAATGCATTCATTGCATCGTCGTTGATTATATAAACGCGTGGCGTCGGCAGCCCTGCGGCAATCGCAACGTTTTCAACGCTGCGAAATACTTCACGATAGCCCGGGTCTGAATCATATATCTGATGCGCGCGTGCCATATGCAGCATCATTGAATCCCCGAATGCCCATGATACCAGCAACCAAACAAAGCATACAATAAACGTCGGTATTGCCACCGCCGCGGTTGTATTTATCGCATTATCAATCGGCGATACCATCCATACAAACAAAAACACCAGCGCGATAAATATTATCGGGAACATGGCAACCAGTATAACTGTTTTTATATTATTTTGACGGATATGATCGTATACGGTCTTGACTTTCTTCATAGTAAATGCTTCCTGTTAAAATTGTGGTTATTTGCCCTTATTATAAACAAAAAAAACAAGGCGAGTCATGAGAAAATTTATACCCGTTATTATGTTATTTGTATGCCATAGCGTTTACGGGGCCGAGTTAACAAATAAATCCAGCGCATATCTGCAAAACGTTGCCGACGCCTGGGCAACGGTTATCGGCGGCGGTACAACCGGGGGCGAGATTGCCCGACTGATTAATAACGCCGGGGCGATATCCCCGGCACGATACAGGGAATTAATATCTATTATCGGTTATAACGACAGCGCATTAACAATCTTTAACACCGATCATCATATTGATATGGCGTATAATGTAATCAGCAACCCGATGCAGGCACGCCGCCCCGTATGCCGGCCCAATACACCCCAGTGCCGTGAAAATCGTCCCCGGGTTTATATTGGCGCAAATGGATTTGCCGCGATGGATGATTACGACTCGCATGCTAACGGGGATTTTAAAACACGCGGTGGTGGCGCGAACCTTTATGCAAAAACATATATAACGGATGGAATATCCCTAGGGCTGGGCTATACATACAGCGAATCCGATACCCACGACAGTGATATATACGCGGATGCGAAAACCAACAGCATAATGCTGTTTTCTGAATACTTAGCGCCGGTTGGAATATTTATAAACGCAGGTGCAATGATCGGTAAAACCAGTTGGTCAACAGATAAAACCGTTGCAGGGATTATTAACAATGGCGAATACAACACAGACTTTATATCCGGCCAGATTTTATCGGGCATAGATATATCCCGAAAAAACGTTTCCATTACCCCGTATATCGGCGCACGTTATATGCGTATTGCGTCCGATAAACACATTGATGCCGCCGCCCAGGCCTTTAAGAAATGGTGGTTTAATACCCTTAGCGGTTCGGCGGCAGTTAATATAAAATTTAAATTTAATCTATATAACACTCTTATTCAGCCCAGCGCATTTGTCGGCGGATCATACGACGCAATCAGTCACGGAACAGACAATATCGGCGTAGAGGTAATAAGCGGAAAAACATACACCGTTCCACTGGAATCCCCTGAACGATTGAAAATCAGCGGTGGCATAGGCATTGACGTACGCCATGGCAGTTTTATGGCGGGACTGCATTACAAAATGGATGCCCGGGATAACTATATGTCACACAGCGGTATATTAAATCTAAAGATTGCGTTTTAAAATCTGGTAAAATATGCTATAATCTACGCTATGAAACGTTATAGCGTTATTGTATTGGGAATTATTATTACCGTGATTGGAAATACGGCCATGGGGAAAAGCCTGCTTGCCCCGGCAAAGTTCCCAAAAACATTCAACGATTTATCTTTTACCGACCGGGTTGAGGTTCTGCGTGCCGGATATGAACCGTGGGAATCCAAATACGATAAATCCGGCCGATGCATATCGGGATGCCCGTATGCCGGGATTACAATTGACGATCATATGGATATGATGACGCGCCAAACGAACGCCGCAATAAATCAACTGCATGCGGCGGGAATCGCATTACCGGACACACAATACCATCCGACCACCGGCGCGCAGGATACCGCCCCCGACGCGACGGACGGGAACATACAATATAAACCATATGCCCCCGTGATTTCTGCGATGGCGGATGCAATGTCTTCGCGCTGCATGCCAAATCAACCGGAAATCGCGGCCGATCAAAAATATCCAATTGGCGAACCTTTGCTTGGACGTCCGCGAATTACATCGCCGTTCGGGAAACGAACGCACCCGGTTAATCATACAACGCATCCACATACCGGCGTGGATTTTGCCGCCCCTGTCGGCACAGATATATTTTCCCCGGCCGACGGGACGGTATCTGCCGTATGGACCGACAGTTCATGCGGGCGCGGCATTCGCATCAGCCACGCAGGCGGATATGAAACAGTATATTGCCATTTAAACGAACAGCTGGTATTAAACGGGGAAAAAGTACTTGCCGGATGCCGAATTGGCAAAACAGGGAATACAGGGCAAACGACCGGCCCGCATTTGCATTACGGGATTAAACAGGACGGAACATATATAAATCCATCACGTTTTATTGGTCGCGAATAACCATACGCCAACGAAAGATCACATAAAAACTGCCGTTATTTATCGGCCTGAATGAAACAATATATGGGGACAACCTGCTTTCGGTGGCCCATTCGGGGAATTTAATTTTTAAAATTCCACTGGCCCCGGTAATAACTGTTGCGCTGTGCGTGCCGGATGTCGCCAATGCCATGATTGAATCCCACGCCTGTTCTTCGGTTTTGTTATGCAAATCCAATACACTGTGACGGGGCGCGGCAACCGGCGCGGGCGGGATTAAATGCCCCAGTTTTAACTCAGCGCGCACGGCACGATTTACCGCACGATTATCTGGATAAAATTCGCCCCTGCCCATATTTTCAATATCGCTGTCTGATAACTTTTTCATAACTATAACTGGATAAACATCCCAGGATTCTTTTTTAGCTCTTCAATGCCTTTATCAACTGTTTTTCTAAATTCCAAAAATTTACGTTTATCGGCCGAATCCAGGTTACTTATCGCCGGCAGTTTTACGGTCATAGGGTTTACATGCTTGCCGTCTTTGATAATTTCGTAATGCAGGTGCGGCCCGGTTGACAGCCCGGTTGATCCAACATATCCGATTGTCTGGCCCTGGCGAACGGTTGTACCGACGGTTACGCCCTTGGCAAATCGTGACATATGCGCATAAAGCGTTTCATACGACCCGTTATGACGAATTTTAACAAAATTACCGTGTCCGCGG
The DNA here is from genome assembly GCA_937903135.1 of uncultured Alphaproteobacteria bacterium. Classification (GTDB taxonomy): domain Bacteria; phylum Pseudomonadota; class Alphaproteobacteria; order Rs-D84; family Rs-D84; genus Enterousia. The sequence goes on from CALDAH010000010.1 coordinate 21,011, forward strand.
TTAAAGCTTCGCGCGACAACGCGTCCCGCCCCGGCCGCAGGGATCGGCGTACCGGTTGACGCACGGAAATCCACCCCTTTATGGGCACGGGTAAATCCCAGAACCGGGTGTTTGCGACGCGTTGAAAAACTGCTGGTAACGCGCGCGTTATTAATCGGCGTACGTTTCAAAGATTTTATTGCCCCGTTGCCATCTTCGTCATAATAACCGGTTGTGCCATCGGGTTTTCGGAAACGATACATTTTAACCGTACCGCGCAACGCATCAAATGACACCGCCAAAACGCGTCCGTTTTCAACCTTTTTCCCGTTAGAGAAGTTTTCCTCGAACAAAACGCTAAAACGCTGACCGGCACGAACATCACGTTCAAAGTCCATTTCAAATGCCAGTAAATCATAAACATCTGCCAAAATCCCCGCCGGGATTCCCGCACGCTGCCCGGCCAAGAAAAAACTGTCCCCGTCCAGGATTTCCCCCGAACGATATACTGCGCGTGAATCACGTGCGATAAATTTTGTATTACACTGCCACCCGCCCGCGTCATCCGCGGTAAGCTCAACCTTACGCCACGGTGACGGGGTAATAATTATCTTTTCAATCGGGGCATCTGAACCGCCACGCCGAATAAACTCAATACGATCATTATTTGCACGCAGCGTGGAAACATCCGCCTCGGTTTTTAATATCTTGGCGATTTTACGTACCTCGCGGCTTTCAAATCCCTGGGCGGTTAGCAGTTTAGAAAGGCTATCGCCCTTCTCTACCATTACGACTGTTCCATGTTCGTTTTCATCGCGCCGGCTGCGGCGTTGACCGTTACCGTTATCACGCGTGGCCACAACAATAATAGCAATCATTGTTAGTATTATTGCCAACCCCATAACCAATCTTGATAGTGTATTTGAATATAGAATATCTTTTGCTTTTTTCATAACTCGGATTATAATTATTTTATGACAATAAATCAAGCATTCACAATTCTTAGCAACGCAGGCGGTATCCGGGCGGCCCGAATAATAACCGAGAACACAAAAAAACTTAGCCGTTTCAAAGTATTGCGCATGGCACGACAGCTGCGCCGCGGGATGCCGGTTGCTAAAATAATCCATAAAAAATGGTTTTATGGAATGGGTTTCTATACCAATCGTTATACCCTGGACCCGCGTCCCGATACCGAAACACTGGTATCTGCCGCAATCGCGGATGCGGGGAATGGAATACGTATCCTGGATCTCGGGACGGGGACGGGTTGTATTATCGCGGCATGCGTTAATAATATACCCGGGGCATCCGGGATTGGAATTGATAAATCATGGCGGGCATGCCGCGTCGCGAAAAAAAATATACGCGCCCATAACATCACATCGCGAATTGAAATTCGCCGCCGGTCGTTTTCATCACAACGCGGCTTTGGGGAAAAATTTGACGTTATTGTATCTAATCCGCCATATATTGCCCGCGGGGATGCGCGTGTGGACATCGGGGCCGGATATGACCCGCGAATGGCCCTATATGCCGGGGACAACGGGCGCAGTGCGTATCGTGAAATCGCGAAAAACGCACGACGGTGGATAAAACCCGACGGCCGGATGTATACCGAAATCGGAATTGATATGGGCCCGGATATACGAGAGATATTCGCAGAATACGGATGGCAATTCATCCGCGCAGAATCTGATCTGGGCGGGATTGAACGGGTTTTAGTATTTAGCTATCGTTGAAACTGTGTGATTTTTTCAGCCAATCGTCTGGATATAAAATCCGCCGGCTGACGTGATGCGATCGCGTATTGTTTAATTACCCCTGCATCGTTTGCGATTGCATAGCCTTGGATATCAAAATTAACATCAACATATACAAACATCGGGGAATGCAAATCATTTACCCAGCCGTCATAAAACACCGTATTGGATTGCGTCGCAATAGACGTGCAGTATTTACAAATACGCTTTGACAAACTAAAAACCGGCGTCACATAGCAATTAGGCTTTTTCAGATCTTTAACAAACACGTTATCGGCATATAGCGTTTTATATCCATGGGATTTATAGTAATCCAGCAGCCGGCCATATCCCATACTTATTAAATATAATTTATTATCATGCAGTGATACCGCGTTTTCAGCAGATTTTAATAAATTACTTCCGATTCCACATCCCTGATACCCAGGCAGCAAAAACAAATCCACAAGCTCTGATCGCGCCGCAGCAGTTGCCCCGGTAACAAACCCTATCATATCTTTGCCGTCATACGCCCCGAACGCAAAACATCCAGGCTTTTTTGTCCATGCCTTTTGATATTCACCACGCTTGGTCGCAATATCTTTGTCGGTGGTGCGAATACCATAAATCTCGTACAGGGCCGTGGAGTAAATTCTGATAAAATCATCCCATATCCCAGGGACAGATTGATTAAATATAGGGCGAATAATTATTTCTGACATGCCCCAATCATAACACCCGTATTTTTTTCGTCAACAAAAAAAATCAATCAAAATTTAATACCACGTCGTGAAAATCGTTATGCCCCCGGCCGGGTAAAATTATTAAATTTTCACCACCGGTCCATTTGCGCGACAACGACACCGGCACGGTTTTATCACGCGCGGCGACATAATGCAGCTGATGCACGCGCGGCAATTCGTTCATGTTAAGCGAACGCCACAGCGGCGTATCGCCAAAATATTCCGTCCATTCGCTGTGATTTAAAACGCCGGCAATTGTAATCCATTTTTTTATATTAATCTCGGGCGTGCGGGCGACAACCAGCCCCGATATCATCGCCCCGCCCGAATATCCGATTAATATCACGGGACGATTCTGGGCAATTATTTTTATCGCATCCGACATCGCGGTTATTATATCGGCCGAAAAACGCCCATCGGTCCATTCGCGCGGCCCGCACGCGGGCGATGATATAAACTGACACGGGCGCGCAATATACGCCACATTCGGGCTTGTGTCCCGCGCGGCCAAATTTCGCACGGTCCATTCGCGCGGCGTCGGATCAGATGTTGGCGTGCCACGGCGGCTAAATGCCGCGCCATCACCTTCTATGTAGATATGAACGGGCGCGGCGGCGTCTGTGATATGCGTCCACGCGGCGATTTGATATTTCCCGGCATCAATTGTTTGTAAATCAAACTGTGATGTTGCCACGTGATTTGCTGCACATCCCGATATCAGAAAAAATAAAATCAAACGCTTCATAAAAAAACTATGAAAAATATGGGTTCTGCGATTTTAATATCCCAATGGTTGAATCTGTGCCGTGACCATGAACAACATACGTATCATCGGGCAATCCCAATTCGCGAATTCCCGCGACCGAACGGGTCAGTGCCGCGCGATCACCGCCCGGGAAATCATACCGGCCGACCGTGTCACGGAATAAAGTATCCCCGGTAAGCATTATTTTATGTTCGGGGAATAAAAATATCATCCCACCGGGGGTATGCCCCGGGGACGCAATTGCATGCATATGAACGCCGGGCAAAATATCATAACATCCGGCCGGCAAAGCATCCGGGATGACCGCATCACGCCCCACCGGCGGCAAACCGAAA